>DATFQP010000448.1:0-3887 GCA_035264145.1 Propionibacteriaceae bacterium | reverse complement strand
TGTCGGATGGTCCATCGTGTCGGGTTGTCCATCGTGTCGGATGGATCACAGCAAAAAGGCTGCTTAGGTAGGCCTTAGAATGGACTACTGGGCAGGCAGGCTGCGTTATCGCTACGAATCCCCTCTGACCAACGACCCGGGGACCACAGGCCATGAGGAAGAAGGCATTTAGCTGTGCGACAGGTCCATACGCTGGATCGCGTTGTCATCCGCTTCGCGGGCGACTCGGGCGACGGCATGCAGCTCACCGGCGACCGGTTCACAGCCGACTCGGCCACCTTCGGTAACGACATCTCGACACTGCCGAACTTTCCGGCCGAGATCCGGGCGCCGGCCGGTACGCTACCCGGCGTTTCCAGCTTCCAGCTGCACTTCGCCAATTACGACATCCTGACACCAGGCGACCGGCCGGACGTGCTGGTGGCCATGAACCCGGCCGCCCTCAAAGCCAACATTGCGGATCTGCCGCGGGGCGGGGTGATCATCGCCGACAGCGCTGACTTCACCAAGCGCAATCTGGCTCGGGTCGGCTACGACAGCGATCCGCTGAGCGACGACTCACTGGCTGACTATCAGGTGCACGCTCTTGATCTCACCGGCATGACGGTCCAGGCCGTGAAGAGTTTCGGGTTGAGCCGCAAGGACGCCTCGCGTGCCAAGAACATGTTTGCTCTGGGGTTGCTGTCCTGGCTCTACCATCGCCCCACGGAGGGCACCACCAACTTCTTGTCCACCAAGTTCGCGGGCAAGCCGGACATCCGCGACGCCAACCTCTCCGCCTTCAAAGCCGGGTACGCCTTCGGCGAGACCACTGAGGTTTTCGCCGTCACCTACGAGGTGGCGCCGGCGCCGATGCCGCCCGGCAAGTATCGCCAGATCTCCGGCAACCTGGCCCTCGCCTACGGATTGGTGACGGCCGCGCAGAAAGCCAAGCTGCCCCTGTTCTTGGGGGCTTACCCGATCACGCCTGCGTCGGACGTGCTCCACGAGTTGAGCAAACACAAGCGCTTCGGCGTGACGACCTTCCAGGCGGAGGACGAGATTGCCGGCATCGGTGCCGCGTTGGGCGCGAGCTTCTCGGGCCATCTCGGCGTGACGACCACCTCTGGCCCTGGCGTCGCGCTGAAGGCCGAGACCATCGGACTCGCGGTGATGACCGAACTGCCGTTGATCATCTGTGACATCCAGCGCGCGGGCCCGAGTACGGGGATGCCGACCAAGACCGAGCAGGCCGATCTGCTGCAGGTGATGTTCGGCCGCAACGGTGAAGCTCCGGTCCCGGTGCTGGCGCCTCAGTCACCGGCCGACTGCTTCGACATTGCCCTGGAGGCCGTACAGATCGCGGTCAAGTACCGCACTCCCGTGGTGTTGCTTTCCGACGGTTACCTCGCCAACGGCGCTGAGCCCTGGCGGGTGCCGGACGTCCGCTCGATTCCAGTGATCGACCCGGGGTTCGCGACGGAAACGAATGCCACGGACAAGGCGGGCAACGACGTCTTCCTGCCCTACCGCCGGGACCCGCTGACGTTGGCGCGTCCGTGGGCGATTCCCGGCAGCGCCGGCCTGGAGCATCGGATCGGCGGCATTGAGAAGGCGCGGGACACCGGAGAGGTGTCGTACGATCCGGCCAACCACGAGGAAATGGTGCGCTTGCGCCGGGCGAAGATCGACGGCATTGTTCGCGAGATTCCCGACCTCGTGGTGGACGATCCGGCCGGACCGGACGGAAGGCACGCGAAGGTGCTCGTCCTCGGTTGGGGGTCGACCTACGGCCCGATCGTCGCGGCTGTCCGGCGGGTACGCAAGACCGGCCGTCAGGTGGCCTACACGCATCTTCGCCACCTCAACCCGTTTCCTGGCAACCTGGGAGCGATCCTGCGCAGCTACGACCGCGTGATCGTGCCCGAAATGAATCTTGGCCAGCTGGCGTTGCTGCTGCGGGCAAAGTATTTGGTGGACGTACACAGCTATTCCCGCGTGCGTGGCCTGCCGATCTCGCTCAGCGAGCTGGCCCATGATCTCGAATTCGAGGTCGATCGATTGGAAAGGATCGACGCGTGACCGCCCAGCACGTGCACTCCGAACTCGGAGGCACAACCCGTTCCCATCTGGCCGGTGCGGCGCGCCTTCAGCCACCCGCTGAAGCGAGCCCCGATTCCGCCAGCCAGCGCCCAGATCCGAGTAGAGAGCACGGATCGGCCACGCCCGAGGAGCGCCCGTCGACAAGCTCAGAGTTCACCGGTCGCTCGGGCCTGGCCGGTGTCCCGCTGTCCCTGGAACCACTGACCCGGAAGGACTTCACGAGCGACCAGGAAGTCCGCTGGTGCCCGGGCTGTGGTGACTACGCCGTGCTGGCGGCCTTCCAAGGCTTCATGCCCGAGCTCGGCATCAAGCGCGAGAACACCGTCATCGTGTCCGGGATCGGCTGCTCGTCGCGCTTTCCCTACTATGTCGACTCCTATGGCATGCACTCGATCCACGGCCGGGCCACCGCGATCGCGACCGGAGTGGCGACGGCCCGCGAGGATGTCGCGGTCTTCGTCATCACCGGTGATGGAGATGCGCTTTCAATCGGTGGCAACCATCTCATCCACGTACTGCGACGGAACGTCAATCTGACGATCCTGCTGTTCAATAACCGGATCTACGGGCTGACCAAGGGCCAGTACTCACCCACCTCCGAGCTGGGCAAGATCACCAAGTCAACACCGATGGGGTCGCTGGACAACCCGTTCAACCCGGTGTCGCTGGCTCTGGGCGCTGAAGCGACGTTCGTCGCGCGCACGATCGATTCCGATCGGAAGCACCTGACCAGTGTTCTGCGGGCGGCCACGGCTCATCGCGGCGCCTCGCTGGTGGAGATCTACCAAAACTGCCCGATCTTCAACGACGGCGCCTTCGACGCGATGAAGGACCCCAGCACGTCGGCCGACGCCATCATCCCGTTGGCGCACGGCGAACCCGTCCGTTTCGGTGTCGAGGGGCGTCTCGGCGTCGTACGGGATCCCCAGACAGGCGCCTTCACTGTGGTGGAGGTGGCCGACGTGGGCGTCGACGCACTGGTGGTGCATGATGCTCATCACCCGGACCCCTCGTTCGCCTTCGGACTGTCTCGGTTGACCGATGCCGGCGTGCTTCATCGGGCACCGATCGGAATATTCCGTGACGTCGAGGCCGCCACCTACGACGATCTCGCGCGGGAACAGGTGGCGCTGGCCGTCGGCAACGGGTCCGGCGACGACGCCTTGCAGAGCCTCGTCTCCGGCGCGGACACCTGGCAGGTGCGCTGAGCTAGGCGGTTCCCCGGGCGAGACCTGGCTCCTAATTGGTTCCCGAGCCCGGCCGCTCCAGCTTTGGACAGGTAGCATCGCGGCCATGCTTCTGGAGCCAAGGAGCAGCAGCTCATGACGCACAACCCGTACGGCGGACCCGATCCCGATGGCCAGGGCACCGCGCCCGACGGAGGTACGCAGCCAGGCCAGCCGCAAGCGCCGGCCAGCGGGTACCCGGTCGGGCCGTCTGCTCCCCACCATGACGCTGCCGCTCCCTTTGCCGAGTCTTGGGATCCGACGGCTGGTCAGCCAGAAGAGTATTTCCGCCCCCCGCCAGCCGGTCCGCAACCGGATCATGGTCGGCGCACACTCCTCATCGTCGGTATTTCCGCGCTGGCCCTGGTCATTCTGGGCGTCGGCAGTGCCATTGTGGCGATGAACCTGCTACAGGCGAGGAACGGCGAGCAACGCGCGGGAGGCAGCACAAGCCCCAGCTCCTCAGCCGCACCTGCGGCGGGCGCCCGGCCGTCGGACGCCGTTCTCGGCTATCTGACGGCACTCGCCTCAGGCGACGCTCAGGAGGCGTTGGCCTATGGGCAGTCCCGGCCCACTGAG
>DATFQP010000447.1:0-5606 GCA_035264145.1 Propionibacteriaceae bacterium | reverse complement strand
CACGTGGGGACTGCGCATGAGCAGGCTGTTCCCGGTGCCGGTGGTGTCGTAGTAATGCCGCTTGTCGCCATCCACCAGCCGGTAGTAGGAGGCGTTGTCCAGGCCGCGGAAGGCGATCGTCGGTCCCTTCTCGTTGCCCTCGGCGGTGTGGTTGTAAACCACGTCCAAGATCACTTCGATGTCGGCAGCATGCAGCGCCTTTACCATGGCCTTGAACTCAGTCGTCTGCAGTCCGCCGCCATTGCCGGCGTAGCCGTTGTGCGGAGCAAGGAAGCCGATGGTGTTGTAGCCCCAATAGTTGGACAAGCCCTTGGCTACCAGGTGAGAGTCGTTGACGAACTGGTGCACCGGTAGCAGTTCGACCGCCGTGACGCCCAGCTTGGTCAGGTGGTCGATGATCACTGGATGGCCGACGGCCGCGTAGGTGCCACGGACCTCCTCCGGGATGTCGGGATGCAGCATCGTCAAGCCCTTGACATGCATCTCGTAGATCACGGTCTCGTGGTACTCCCGCCGCGGCGGACGATCATGACCCCAGTCGAAGAACGGGTTCACCACCACCGACAGCATGGTGTGACCGAGAGAATCTTGATCATTGAACGCGTTCGGATCGTCGAATCGATATGAAAACAACGACTCGTCGCCATCGATCTGACCGTCGATGGCCTTCGCGTACGGGTCGAGCAGCAGCTTCGACGGGTTGCAGCGGTGGCCGTTCTGAGGGTCGTACGGTCCATGCACCCGGAAGCCGTAGCGCTGACCAGGAAGTATGCCCGGTAGGTAGGCGTGCCAGACATAGCCGTCCACCTCGGTCAACTCAATGCGCTGCTCCGTGCCCTCATCGTCGATCAGGCACAGCTCCACCCGGGTGGCGACTTCGGAGAAGACCGCAAAGTTCACTCCGGCACCGTCATAAGTGGCACCGAGAGGGTACGGGTTGCCCGGCCAGATATCCATGCGGATCCTTCGTTGTCAGACGTACCTCAAGCACGCTATTTTCTCGCACTCCGCGGCACATTGCGGCAACGGGCGGAACTTGACTGTTGTGGGAATACCCATCTCCGGAGAGCCGCAATCGCCTCAGCACCCCACTCGAACGCGAGAATGACCTTGTGCGTCGCGAGCCTTCCGTGCTGCATCTCGACCTGGACGCCTTTTTCGCTTCGGTCGAGCAGCGGGACAAGCCGTCGCTGCGCGGCAAGCCGGTGGTGGTGGGAGGCATCGGCGCCCGGGGTGTGGTGGCTACCGCTTCCTACGAGGCTCGTGCCTTCGGCGTGCGCTCGGCGATGCCGGTTTCCGAGGCACGGCGCCGCTGCCCGCACGCGGCATATCTCAGTGGCAGATTCGCTGCGTATCGCGAGGCCAGCAGCCATGTCATGCGCATCCTTCGTGACCTGTCACCGCTAGTCGAACCGCTTTCACTTGACGAAGCGTTCGTCGACCTGCGCGGCGGCAGCGGAACCATCGACTTGACCAGGACAGGACTGCAGAGCCTGGTGGCCGACGTCAAGGCCGAGATCGGTCAGCGGACGGGCGGGTTGACCGCCTCCGTCGGCGTAGCCACGTCGAAGCTCATTGCCAAGGTGGCCAGCGAACTGGCCAAGCCCGACGGTCTACGGGTGGTCGAGCCGGGCACCGAAGTGGCGTTGCTGCGGCCGATGCCGGTCGGTGTGATACCCGGCGTCGGTCCGGTGACCCAGGAACGGTTGGCTCGCATCGGAGTGCGTACGGTGGCGGATCTCCAGTCGGTCAGCGCAGATGAACTCGCGCAGGTCATCGGGCAGGCGCACGGTCGCACGCTCGTCGACCTGGCGTACGCCCGCGACGACCGTCCGGTGGAAGTGGAACGCGAAAGCAAGTCCATCTCCGTCGAGGACACGTTCGAGAATGATCTTGTCAACGCGAGCGATCTTCACTTCACCCTGGAGCGCGACGCGGGCCAGGTAGCTGCTCGACTTCGGGCAGCCGGACTGTTCGCGCGCACGGTCACGATCAAGGTCAGACAGGCAGACTTCACCACGCTGACGCGTTCCCGCACTTTCCTCGGGGCGACGGATAGCGCGCAGGTTCTCAGCGACGTCGCCCGGTCGTTGCTTGCTGGAGTCGACACCACAGGAGGCATCCGGTTGCTCGGCGTCGGAGTGTCAAGCCTTACCGATGTGCTGCAGGAGGACCTGTTCGCTGGGGATGGCGTAGAGGCGGGAATCGGGGCGGACGACTCACGCTTGGAGGACGCGGCGGCGCTGGAGCCTGCAGCGCCGCGATGGATCACCGGCGCGGACGCGGAACATGCTGATTACGGTCCCGGCTGGGTGTGGGGTTCGGGCCGTGGCCAGGTCACCATCCGCTTCGAAACCAGGAACACTCCGCCAGGTCCGGTGCGGACGTTCGCGATCGACGATCCCGCTCTGCGGCTCCTCAGCTGACCTCGAGGCGAGCTGCTGCCTCAACCAGCCCGGCAAAGAGTCCAAGATCGTCACCGTTCTCGGGGTGCCATTGGACGGCCAGCCAGAACGGCCGTTCGGGATCTTCGATCGCCTCGACGGTGCCATCGGCTGCCCGCGCGGTGGCGACGAACCCCGGGTGGGAGGCAACCGACTGATGGTGGTGGCAGCTGACCTGCAGATGGTTGCCCACCAGCTGCCGGACCCGCGAGTCGGTGACCGTCGTGATCGAAATCCAACCGTAGGCGTCAGCACCGGGTGAATGCTCGTCGTGGCCAACGACATCGGGCGTGTACTGGTCCAAGACCCCGCCCGCACGCACAGCCATGAGTTGCATACCTCTGCAGATGCCCAGGGTTGGCAGCCCACGCTCATCGGCGGCATCGAGCAGTGCGAGTTCCCAAGCATCACGGTCGCGTCGGAAGTTCCGTGAGCGTGGGTGCGGTTTCGCGCGGTAGCGGGTCGGCTCGATATCGCCTCCGCCCGAGAGGATCAATCCGTCCAAACGGGAGACGATGTCATCCGCGCGGCCCTGCGGCGGCAACAGGACGGCTGCGCCGCCGGCGGCTTCAACGGAGCGCACATAGACCGCCGGTAGCAGATCAGCCGACGTATTCCACACACCCCAGGCGGCAGGCTCGCGATATGTCGACAAGCCAATGAGGGGTCGTGAACTCATGGTTACAGCTTAGAGTCGCCGCGACCCGTCCTTGTCACACGTATTAGCGACAGCTGGAGTCACAAACCGCGCTCCCGTGTCAGATGATCTGTCGACCGGCAGCTCTATGGTCCGAACGTTGGCACGCTGAGGACCCGAATCGGGTCGCGTACGCTCAGCCAGATGGCGATGTGGGTGGGCATGATCGAGTTCGACCTCCGGCTCGGCGACGTGCATTCCCTGAAAGACAAGCGTTCAGTGGTGCGGCCACTGATTGCCGACGTCCGTCGGAAGTTCTCGATCAGCGTAGCTGAGGTTGATCATCTTGATCTCCATCGCCGCGCCGGCCTGGGAATGGCGCTGGTCAGCTCTGAGCGGTCACATGTCGTTGAGGTCCTTGACGCGGTGGAGCGACTGGTCGCCTATCGGCCAGAGGTCGAACTCCTCTCCGCCCGCCGGACACTGGCTCACCCCGCTGTCGATTGACCAAGGGCAAGCCAGGCGGCCGCCTGGCGAATCGTGTCCGGCGTCTCGCTGCGGCCTGCACGCCGTTCCTGACGGTGACTACAGCGGTTGATCACTTCCGTCCGGGCACGCCGCCCGAGTTCACCCGGGGAACAGAGCCAGTGTCGACCAAAGGCGGCGCCGAGCCGCTCCGGCAGCAGATCCAGGACGACTGTGATCTGGGCCAGCTCCACAAGTTCAATCGGTACGACCGGCCGGCCCTTGAGCCCAGCACCCAACTGGAGTCCGAGCCGCCCGACCAGCGCGTGCACATCGGGTTCAGCCTTGTCCCGAAATTCCGACGAACCAACGATGATCGCCAATTCCAACTTGGCAAGATCACCGGCGACCATTGGATCCTGGTCCTCCGCTGACCGGTTGGCTCGTCCGGCGTCGCTGCTGTCGATCAGTGTCCGGAGCCGCTCGATCGCACCTCGTGTTGCAACCCCGAGGACGAGCGAGGCAGCACGCAACCGGAGCGCTGCCAAGCCGAGGCCGGGAACCGCAGACGAGCACCCGAGCAGGCCTGTGACGACGGTGTCCAGGAGATCGACATCACCCTCGGCGACCGCCTGCCCGGTCAGAAACGCGAGTGCCAGTGGGTCCACGTTCCGCGTCTGGGAGATTCTTCCTGCCAACCGAGCGAGCGCGTCCGCCGCCTCCTCTGGTTGCTCGAGCCGGCCTTCGCTGAGCGCATGCTGCACGACCAGACCTGCGGCAACGTCCTCGATCCTGACGACGCCCGCCGGCGTCCGTGGGCCGTTGAGCAGGTCGATGGCAAGCGCGTTCAGAAAGACATCGGGCGGGTCGGCGGCAAACAGTGAGTAGCCGACCGCGCCCGTTGCAGAGCGAAGCTCGACGGTGTACACACCCGGCACGCTGGCCTGAAGTTCGATGGTGTCGCCATCATCCGCCAGCACACTCAGCCCCGGTGCCACGACGGCTGTATCCGGCCCAGCGGTGATCCGCGCCGGCTGCTCGGTGATCAAGAAGAAGGAGTTGGGCACGCCGGAATGGCGGCCGCGTCCGAACGCACGCGGATTGGGGTACCACGCCCATTGCCAGCTGAGAACGTAACGGCCGTACGGCACCAACTCGACCCCGCCGAGCTGGGCCCCGGCGGGACTGAAACCGGCGATCGATCCGACCTGGAGTAGTCCAGCCAGCACCGGCGACCCCCCATCGGCAGGGTGAACCGAGAAAGCTGCCTCGCGGCCGGCTGCCAAACCCCAGCCGATGTGACTCGGCGCAATCTGCAGCGAGAGATCGACCGCGTCGAGCAGCTGGGGCTCGGCGGTGAGATTGATCAGCGCCATCCGCATCCCCCAGCCGGCGGTGAAGGCATGCCGGACGGTCAGCCGTAACCGGTCCTGCCAATGCCAATCGATCTGGACCTCGTCGGCATCTTGTTGGATGTCCGGCTCGCCCCATGACACCGATGTCCCCTCCAGCCATGCGCTGACCCCGGCTGCGTCGCGTAGGTAGTCCTCATCCGGCCGTGTTCGGTGACGGGCGCCGACGATGACACCCTCGTCGTTGAGAGCAATTCGTCCCGGTCCGGCCGAGAAGATCATCCGCGCCGCTGACAGTTCCCGCACCAGAACAAGTTGCGCCCGGCAAGAACCTGCGTGCGGATGGCGGATCCACAGACCAAGCAGGGCTGGCCCGTGCGGCGGTAGACGTAGACCTCGCCGCCGCGGATGTCCTGCCGGGGCGCTCGATGCATCGCCTCCGGGCTGTGCTCCGGACGCACGGTATCGATCCGTCCGTCTCGCACGCCTACGGGCATCAGCTGGACCAGATCGGACCAGATGCCCTGCCAGCTGCGTGCGCTGAGTTTGCTGCCTGGCCGGTGGGGGTTGACCCGGTTGCGGAACAGCACCTCAGCTCGATAGACATTTCCAATCCCCGACAAGATCGTCTGATCCATCAACAGGGCGGCAATCGGCCGGCTGGCCCGTTGAATCCGACGCCAGGCCAGGTCGGGATCGGCATCCCGC
>DATFQP010000446.1:0-18013 GCA_035264145.1 Propionibacteriaceae bacterium | reverse complement strand
ATCTCCAGTTCGCCGGTGACCGTGGTCGTGTGGGCGTTCACTCCGACGATCACCTTCTCTCCCTTCTCCAGCTGCGTCTGGTATCGGAAGGCTGCGTCGGCGATCTGGCCGGTGAACCAGCCCTCCTCGATGCCCAGCAGCAATCCGGACGTGACGGGGCCGATCGGACTGGCGCGACCTCCCAGCTCGCCCATCTCGATGATCTTGCTGAACGTCGCTTCGGCCTCAGCTTCCAGCCGGTCGGTGAGTTCCTCGATGAACCAGGAGCCGCCGAGTGGATCAGCCACGTTGACGATTCCCGTTTCGTCGGCCAACACCTGTTGGGTGCGCAGCGCGATCTCGGCTGACTGCTCGGTCGGCAGCGCCAAAGTCTCGTCCAGCGCGTTGGTATGCAGCGAATTCGTGCCGCCCAGGACGGCCGCCATGGCCTCGACCGCCGTGCGGACGACGTTGTTGTAGGGCTGCTGAGCAGTCAGGGAGACTCCTGCGGTCTGGGTATGGAAACGCAGGGACTGGGCCCGAGCCGTCTTCGCCCCGAACCGGTCCCTCAACCACCGCGCCCAGATCCTGCGGGCAGCGCGAAACTTCGCGATCTCTTCGAAGAAGTCGATATGGGCATCGAAGAAGAAACTGAGGCCGGGTGCGAAGGTCTCGAGGTCCAGTCCGCGCGACAACCCCAGCTCGACGTAGCCGAAACCGTCGGCCAGAGTGAACGCCAGCTCCTGCGCTGCCGTCGAGCCGGCCTCGCGGATGTGATATCCGGAGACACTCAGCGGCTTGTAGGCCGGCACCTGCTCGACGCAGTACTCCATCAGGTCACCGATCAGTCGCAGGTGCGGCTCCGGCGCGAAGATCCACTCCTTCTGGGCGATGTACTCCTTGAAAATGTCGGTTTGCAGCGTGCCGTTGAGAGTCGTGGTGTCAACGCCTTGCCGCTCGGCGGCGACGACATACATGCAGAAGATCGGCACCGCGGGACCGGAGATGGTCATCGAGGTGGTCACCGATCCCAGCTCGATGCCCGCGAACAGCAGCTCCATGTCGGCGGCCGAGTCGATCGCGACCCCACAGTGGCCAACCTCACCCAGGCTCTGCGGCTCATCGGAGTCACGACCCATCAAGGTGGGCATGTCGAAGGCCACGCTCAGCCCGCCACCGCCGGCGTTCAAGATCATCTTGTAACGAGCGTTCGTCTGCTGCGCACTGCCGAATCCGGCGAATTGACGGATGGTCCAACCGCGGCCGCGATAACCAGTGGGATACAGACCGCGGGTGAACGGAAATCCCCCGGGCCAGCCGATCTCGTCCAGGCGTGGGTCGAAGAGGCCCTCCGGCGGCCCGTACACGGGCTCCAGCTCGAGCCCGGACAGGGTGGTGAAGTCCCTGTCCCGCACTTGCCCTCGACGAACGGCTGCTTCGTAGGCCGCCGCCCACTGGTCCCGGCCAGAAGGTCCAGGCATTGCCACCTCACAATCCTAGGGCGTCCTACTAACCCAGCTGCCGAATGGCTGGCTCGACCGTGTGGCGGCCCTCAGAAGTCGCCGGCGGAAGCCCGGACGGGCGTCAGCAGATCAGTCAGTTGGGCGCAGTCCTCCTCATTGAGGGATCCGAGCGCGAACTGAGCGCGGACGATCGCGTCCGTGGCCTGGGCGAGGACGGCCCTGCCCTCGGGAGTGATCGAGGCCAGCACGGCCCTGCCGTCCTCCGGGTGCGGGGTGCGTTTGATCAGCTCAGCAGCCTCCAGCCGCTTCACCAGCGGCGTGACCGAGGTGGCGTGGACCTGCAGCCGCTCGCCGATCTTGCCAAGCGGCAGCGATCCGCGGCGAGAGAAGGAGAGCAGGACCAAGACCTCATAACGCGCGAAAGTGAGACCCAGCGGCCGCAGGAGCTCGTCGAGTTCGGTCAGGACCAGCTGATGCACCCGCATAAGCGACGTGACCGCGCGCATCCGCGGCGTCTCGTCCCACCGAGCAGACCATTGCCGCGCAGCCTCCTCAATCGGGTCGAACGCCAGCCGATGCCTTTCGGTTACCCGGTGCGGTTCGGTCGTGGTCATGTGCCGTCGTCCTCGGCCGGCCGGGCTGCCGTCGCCCGTAGCCCGGCTCGCTGCATCGTCTGCTGCAGTTCGTGATCTCGCTTGTCGATGTTGGCCACATAACGGATCAGGCTCAGGCCTTGAACCTGAGCAGCCGATTCGAACACGAAATGACCGTAGTTCAAGATCCTGCCGATCCACGGTTTCTTGACCGTGATGTCCAGGATCCGGCTCAACGGCACGCTCGCCCGCTGCACGTTGAAGATACCGTGAACCCGGAAGACCCGCTGATTGGTCACCACGAAACGATCACGGTACTCGTAGAGGATCCGCCACAGCGCCTGTCCACCTATAAGTGCCGCGACCAGGATGATCAGCCAGAACACCGTCGGATCGTTGACCCACGCGAACGGAATCAGGGCGAGGGCTATGCAGAACCGGACCCACGCCCAGAAGGTCGCCGGCCACGCTTTGTGCACCTCATAGACCACGTACTCGCCCAAGCCCCGCAGTAGGTGCCGCTCTATGTCGGGCTCGAGCCAATCGATCAGACCGGCCACTGCTATCCAGTGAGGCTACTGAAAAACAGCAGAAGTGATTGGAACGCCCTTGCGATCGCCCCGAACACCGCCTGAACCACATTCGCGGCCGCTACCGGCTGATTGATTATGTAGAACAGCAAAAAGAGGGCCAGCAAGGCACCCAGGATCCGTCGACCCCATCTCATAGCGGCTCGTCACCCCTCTAGCCCCGATTGCTGCGGCCGGTCGTAGTGGGATGCCCCGACGCTTCCCGGACTCACTCCTTTCTACCCCATCGGACCCATGTTTCACTACCGCCACGCCGACCCCAATTTCGGGCTCTAAGCCTCACACCGGGGCCAGCAGCTCTTCTGCGGCCGAGAACACGTCGAGCTGTCCGTCCCGGACTTCGCGAGCCAGCCGCTCGATCTCGCTTCCACGCTCGAGCGCGTAGTGCTGCCTCAGCTTGGCCAAAAGCAGCGACTCAACCTGACGACGAGCCTGCTCCAGTCGGCGTTGCTGCCAGCGCCCGGAGGACTCCGCATCACTCCGGAAAGCCGCAAGCGCCGCAAGCAGGGCGGGCACCCCCTCCTCGTTGATCGCCACCAGCGAGAGCACCGGGGGCTTCCAGTCCCCCACCTTCCGCTCACCCAGGGAGATCATCGTGCGAAGCTCGCGAACCACCGCGTGCGCACCCTCACGATCGCTCTTGTTCACGACGAAGAGGTCACCGATCTCCAAGATCCCAGCCTTGGCGGCCTGGATCCCGTCTCCAGCGCCAGGAGCGAGCAGCACAACCGTGCAATCGGCGATGCCGGCGACCTCCACCTCCGACTGGCCGACTCCGACCGTCTCCACGATCACCATGTCGCAGCCGGCCGCATCAAAGACACGCAAGGCCGACGGAGCAGCGACGGAGAGCCCACCGAGATGGCCCCGGGTGGCCATTGAGCGGATCAACACCTCGCCGTCAAGCGCATGCTGTTGCATCCGCACCCGATCGCCAAGCAATGCGCCACCCGAAAAGGGCGAGCTCGGATCCACGGCAAGCACGCCTAGTCGGCCGCCGTCACGCCGTACGGCGGCGATCAGCGCCGCGATCGTCGTCGACTTGCCGACCCCCGGTGCGCCAGTGATGCCTACCACCATGGCTCGGCCAGCAGCGGGTGCCAACGCCCTCATAATGGTCGGCAGCTCGACTGCGGAATTCTCGATCAGACTGATTGCCCGACCGACCGCCCGTGGTTGCCCTTTGCGTACGGCCGCCAGCAGGAACTCCAGACTGTCGACATCAGCCACGAGTCAGCTGGCAGCGCGTGCTGGCGGGGCCGACAGAATCAGTGCGTCTCCTTGCCCGCCGCCACCACACAGCGCCGCCACCCCGATACCACCACCTTGCCGGCGCAGGGCCAGCGCAAGGGTCAGCACAAGCCGCGCCCCGGACGCACCGATCGGATGCCCCAGCGCGATGGCACCGCCGTTGACGTTCACCCGCTCCTCGATTTCGCTCGCCGACAGCCCCAACGCCCGAGCACTCGCCACCCCGACGGCGGCGAAAGCTTCGTTGATCTCGATCAGGTCGAGATCCGCGACCTCGATCTGCTGCTTCTTGCACGCCAGGGTGATGGCGTTCGAGGGCTGGAGCTGCAGCGAAGAATCGGGTCCGGCGACCTGCCCGTACGCCCCGATCTCGGCGATGGCGGATAACCCGAGCCGCTCCGCTGCCGGTTTACTCGCCACAACGACGGCCGCTGCTCCGTCGGAGATGGGACTCGACGAACCGGCCGTGATCGATCCGTGCTTGTTGAACGCCGGTGGCAGGCTGGCCAGCGATTCAGCAGTGGCCCCCGAACGAATCCCTTCGTCGGTGGTCACAACGACGTCCTCACCTCGGCGCTGCGGCACCCGCACATCGACGATTTCCTCGGCCATCACTCCAGACTCGGTCGCCGCCGCCGCTCGTTGGTGGGATCGCGCAGCGAAAGCGTCTTGATCCTCCCGCGTGACCAGATGTTCTCCGGTGTTGCAGCTCTCGGTCAATGAGCCCATGGCCTGATCGGTGAACACATCCTCCAGGCCATCGTGAGCCATGGAATCGATCACGGTTACGTTGCCGTACTTGTAGCCGCCACGCGATCCCGGTAGCAGATGAGGCGCAGATGTCATCGATTCCATGCCGCCCGCCACCACAAGGTCGCATTCACCGGCTCGGATCAGCTGGTCTGCGTACGCAACGGCGGCAAGCCCGGACAAGCACACCTTGTTGAGCGTCATCGCTGGAACCGACATCGGGATGCCCGCCTTGACCGCCGCCTGGCGCGCTGGCAGTTGTCCAGCGCCTGCCTGGAGCACCTGGCCGAGAATCACATAGTCGACGTGGTCTGCTGCCAGCGCGGACCGTTCCAGGGCTCCGGCAATGGCAATTCCACCCAGGTCTGTCGCAGCCAAACCCTTCAGCGCACCAAGCAGTTTGCCTATCGGAGTCCGAGCGCCACCGACGATCACCGAACCCACCTCTCACCTCCGAAATCCGCCGGCTGCGACCCGCCTCTTCAGGCCTCGCCGTCACCCACCAGTCTGGCACTCTTGACGCATGAGTTCCGGCGACACCGAGCCAGGAATGATCTTGATCTCGGTCGACCATGTCGGAATCGCGGTACCGGACCTGCCAGCGGCCATTCACTTCTATACCTCGGTGCTCGGGCTGCGCCTGATCCTTCGCGAGGACAACCTCGAACATCAAATCAGTGAGGCCATGCTCGCGCCCGCTGAGCCGGCCGGCACCGCGATCGTGCAGCTCGTGGCACCGCTGAGTGAGCAGTCGCCGCTCACCCGCTTTCTCGATCGGGCCGGGCCAGGCGTCCAGCACGTGGCGTTCCTGGTGTCAGATGTCGAGCACGCCGCGGCGGAATATCGCCGTCGTGGTCTGCGGCTGCTCTATGATTCACCCAAGCCCGGAACCCGTGGCTCGCGCATCAACTTCGTCCATCCGAAGGACACCGGGGGCGTCCTTCTCGAGCTGGTCGAAGCTGCCGAAGTACCAGCTCGGGGTTAGAGCGACGGCGTTCACGCCACGACGGGTGCTAGCCCACGGAAGGATTCACCAGTGAATGCATCGGACGACACGGGTCTCGGCCTGTTCGACGATACGGCCAGCGCGGTCGGCAACTTCCCCACAGCCTTGCGTGGGTATGACCGTACGGCAGTCGACGACTACGTACGAACGCTGGAGAGCAACGTCGTGCAGTCTCGCCGCCAGGTCGCGTCCCTCGAGCAGCAGGTCAACGCACTGCAAGATCAACCCCACGCTGGCGGCAAGCAAGCCGGCGGAGTCGACTATGCCGGCGTTGGCAGCCGCGCGAACGACATCCTGCGGCTGGCACAGGAACAGGCCCGCGACCTGGTGGACAACGCCAAAGTCGAGGCGGAGAAACTCAAGGAAGCCGCCCGGCGGGAGGCTGACTCGCTGCGGACGAATGCGGCGCTTGAGGGCAACAACTTGAAGTCGGGCGGCATTGCCGAAATCGATCAGCTCCGCGCCCGGCTGCAAGGTGAGATTCAAGGTCAGGCCGAGAAGGCCAAGCAGGAGGCTGCGGCGCTGCTGGCTGCGGCTCGTCGACAGGCGGAGTCAGCGCGCCGAGAAGCCGAACACGAGGCGCAGACGATCCGACAGAACGCCCATCTGGACACCGAAAACCTGCGTCGGACAGTGGAGCGGGAGGCGGCCGAGGCCCGGCAGCGCATCGCTGTCGAAAGAGAAACCGCAGCCGCCCAGCTCCGGAAGGCTCATGAGGAAGCGAGTGCCCGCACGGCGGCACTACTGGCTGAGGCGACCAAGCACAATGAGCAGTCCGCCTCACGGCTCGAGGCCGACATCAGCAAGGCATCCAAAATCCGTGCAGAGGCAGTTGCAGAAGCGGAGCAGATGAAGGCCCGGGCCGCCAAAGAGTCCGAGGAGCGGATCGAGACTGCCAAAAAGCAGGCGGCTGGCATCAGCGAGCGGACGCAGCAGGAGTTCGCCTGGCGGAAGCAGCAACTGCGCCGGGAGACCGAGTTGCTGCAGGAGCGCAAGCGGGCGGTACTGCACCAGCTGGCGAGCCTGTCGGCGCTGGCCGAGGAGACCGCCCAGTCGTTCCCTGAGATGGAGGAGCCCGTCGAGATGGAGCGTGAGCAGGGAGATCAAACCGTGCTCCGGCCGTCGAACCTGAATCCCACATTGCCGAAGGGTGGTCCGGCCGCTGGTCAGAAGCAGTCACCCGAAAGCACCAAGGTCGTCGAGAAGCCGGCGCCGGCCATGCAGGAGAAATCGACCGGTGCGCCCAAGGTTGACGCTGAGACAACGATCAGGGCGGCATCGGACACCCCTGCCGGAGCCCAGCACCTTGCCGGCAAGGCGGACAACAAGAACTCCTGACAGCCGTGTCCGATTCTGGCGAACTGGCGGCACTGCAACAGCAGGCCGGAGTGGACGCACTGCAACAGCAGGCCGAAGTGAACGCACTGCAACAGCAGGCCGAAGTGAACGCGCTCACCTCACCGCACGACGCAAGGCGTGAGGCTCAGCAGCTCTTGGCGGCTGCCCGGGCAGAGGCTGATGCCGTGCGCTTCGCGGCGGAGCAGACCGCGACCGCCCTCGTCCAGCGCGCGCAGCAGCAAGCGGCCACGATCCAAGAACGGGCAAGGCAAGAGCTGTTCTGGTGCCGACGCCAGCTGCGACAAGAGCGGGAGGTGATCACCCGGTGCCAGCGGGCGCTGGTTGACCAGCTGACGATGCTCAGCGGAGTCGCCGTGGAGACCGCCAAGAGCCTCTATGAGACTCCTGAGCCAGGTCCCGTCGATGAGGATTCATCCGGACTGTTCGAGAATGAACTCCTGGAGCTGATCAAGTCCGAGGGCTAGGCCGCGCGGCGGTCAGAACAGGCGTTCATCGGCATTGTCCAAGCCCCGCAAGGTGTCGTAGTCGACAGTGATGCAGGTGATACCGCGGTCGCTCGCCAGCAGCCGGGCCTGCGGTTTTATCTGCTGGGCAGCGAAGATACCCGATACCTGACCGAGCAGCGGGTCACGTCGCATCAACTCAAGGTAGCGAGTGAGTTGCTCCACCCCGTCGATCTCGCCGCGACGCTTCACCTCGACGGCAACATAGGCGCCGCTCGGCTCCCGGCACAGCAGATCTACCGGACCGATGGGCGTCAGATACTCACGGCGCACCAGCGACAGGCCGGGGCCAAGGGTCTCGGGATGCTCGGCCAGCAATGCCTGCAGATGAGCTTCGACGCCGTCCTTCTGCAGGCCGGGATCAACTCCGAGATCGTGGCTGAAATCCAACGTCACTTCGGCGATGGAAATCTGAAGTGTGTCTCCATCCCGGCCCTTCACCTCCCACAGTGCTATCAACGGCCCTCCGTCCGGATTCGGATCCGGAGGCAGCCGCTCGGTGAAGGTGCACGGCGGGCTCATCCAGTTCAGCGGCTTGTACGCCCGATCGTCGGCGTGGATCGACACCGATCCATCGGACTTGATCAAGATGAGCCGATTCGCCATCGGCAAGTGAGCGGTCAGCCGCCCCGCGTAGTCAACCTGGCAGCGGGCAATCACCAAGCGCACGGACGACAACCTATCCTCCGCGTTGGGAGTAGCCCGGCTGGTTTGCCAGACTGGGCCGGTGCCCCGCCGACTGAAAAAGCATGTACGCGCTGCCCGCCCGCTCGGCTCTGGGCATGCCAGCGAAGTGATCAAGGCCGACGGGGTGTTCGACGTGCGTACGGTCGCCGGCACCGCGGCAGTCAAGAGCTACCGCTGCCCCGGATGCGGGCAGATCATCAATCCGGGCCAGTCGCATGTCGTCGCCTGGCCCAAGCTCCCGGGACTGATATCGGCCAGCGGATTGGAAGAACGCCGGCACTGGCACACGAGTTGTTGGCAACGACGTCGATGAGCCCGCGCGGATTGCATAGTGTGCAGGTGGGTGAGGCGGGGCCCCACGTGGTCTTTCTGCACGGACTGTTCGGGCAGGGCAAGAACTGGACATCGATCGCAAAGGCGCTGGCCGATTCGTACCGCGTTCTCCTTGTTGATCTGCCGAATCATGGCCGTTCGGCCTGGACCGAGCACATCTCCTATCCCGAGGTGGCATCGTCGGTTGGTGATCTGATCGAGGCTCGCCGAACCGAGGACGGCAGCAGCGCTCCGGTGGCCCTCGTTGGTCATTCGATGGGCGGCAAGGTGGCCATGGCGATTGCGCTGCTTCGACCGGCTCTGGTGGAGCGACTCTGTGTTGTGGACGTCTCGCCGGTGCGCTATTCGACCCTGTCGAACTTCGCGCAATTTCTCCGCGGCATGCGGCAGCTTGATCTCGATCGGCTACCCGACCGCGCCACCGCGGATCAGGCTCTGGCGACATACGTACCCGACGGTACGGTGCGCCGCTTCCTGCTCCAGAACCTTCGGCGACGGCCGATCTCGGCGGCAGAGGGTGGCTCCTCGGGCGCGGCATGGCGATGGCAGCTCAACATCGAGCTGATCGAAGACCAGTTGGGGGAGCTCGGCGACTGGCCGACCGAGCTGACCGGACCCTTTCTGGGACCAACTCTATGGGTGGCTGGTGAAGATTCTCGGTATGTGCTGTCCGAGTATGCGCCCGCCATGCGGAAGCTGTTTCCTCGGGTGCAGTTGGTAACGGTGAAGAAGTCCGGACACTGGGTTCACAGTGATCAGCCGGAGGTGTTCTTGGCCATCCTCCGCCGGTTCCTGCGCGATTCGCATGCTTCCCCGGACAACTCTGAGGATGGAGGATGATGCCGCCGATCGCCTTTCTCGTGCCATTGGTGGAGATGGTGTTGTTGGATGTGCGACCACCAAGCCCGAGCGCCCAATCGAGCGTGGATCCGGTGGGCAGCCACGGATTCGCCGCCTACATGATCGGCGGCTTCTTCGCTCTCGGTCTGTTGGTGCTGATCGCCCTGCTGCTCGGTCGGCGGCCGAAGTCTGTGCGGGGGTAAGCGGGGGTAGCGCGAGCAGGCCGACCGGCTGTCTACGTCACACGAGTGACCCGCACGATCTCTGATGGGTTGTTGGGCTTGCCCCCGCCTCGCCGGTTGCTGCCGTCCTGTCCCTCGGCCGCCATGGAAGAAACGACGTCGGAGGACTTGGCGTCCATGCGGCCGAAGATCGTTGCGCCGGCGTTGCCGTCCAACGTGGTGGAGTCGTCCCACACCAGGAAGAATTGAGAGCCGTTGGTGTTCGGTCCACTGCTGGCCATGGCGACCACGCCGCTGACGTAGGACTCCGTGCCGTCGGTCTCGTCCGCGAAGGTGTACCCCGGTCCACCATTGCCAGTACCGGTTGGATCGCCGCACTGCAGGATGAAGAACGTCTTGTCGACCAGCCGCGGGCACTTCGTGCCCCTGAAGAACCCTTGATCGGCCAGTGACTCGAACGAGTGAACAGTGCAGGGAGCCTTGACGCGGTCCAGCGTCAGCCGTACGGGACCATTGGTCATGTCCAGGACGTAGCTCACTGTGCCGCTGGTCGGTACCTCAGTGGCGCTCGGCAGGTCAACCGGCCGAGCCGCGGTGCCGATCGCAACGTACTCGCAGGTCGTCGTTTCCCCTCCGGACGGAATCGCGCCCGACCGGGTCACTGCGGGCGATTCGGACGGAATGCTGCCGCAACCGGTAATCAAGCAGAGCGTCATCGCGACAACCAGCATCAACGGGTATCCGCGCATGCGCATCACCTTGTCACGGCCCCTTGACACCGTCGGGGATCGACGCACCGGCGTGCGTAAGGTAATCGGCATGGTTCGGCTGACCCGCATCTACACACGGACCGGCGACGGCGGCGAAACCCACCTCGGCGACATGTCGGTGACCGCCAAAACCGATCCTCGGGTAGCCGCCTACGGTGATGTGGACGAGACAAACTCGGTCGTCGGTGTCGCTCTGGCCACCGGCGAGCTGCCCGCTGAGGTGGCCGAGGTGCTGCGGTCGGTCCAGAACGAACTGTTCGACCTCGGGGCTGACTTGAGCAATCCGCTCAAAGCTCCCGGTCAGCCGCCCGGACTCCGCATCGAGCAGTCTGCCATCGACCGACTCGAGACGTGGTGTGATCGATTCGGGGATCCTCTGCCGTCGCTCCCGTCCTTCATCCTCCCCGGCGGCTCACTCGGGGCCGCGCAGCTACATGTGGCGCGGACCGTGGCCCGCCGCGCCGAGCGCTCAGCCTGGTCGGCGGCCAAACGGTACGGGGTGGAGCCACCCACAGGCGACTCCCCGGGCGGAGTCAACCCGCTGGCGATCACCTACTTGAACCGGTTGTCCGACCTGCTCTTCATTCTCACCCGCGTGGTCAACGGCCCGAACGGCGACCTGCTCTGGCTACCGGGCGGCGAGCGTATCGATCGCGAGGGTCGATAACCGCGCGCGGAGAGGTCTGGACGAGCGAGCAAGACCCGCCCTTTCGTCTTGCGAGCACTGAGGAAGACAGCGGCTAGGGGCGCATTTCGTGAGTGAACATGGTGGTCAAGACCGCAACGCGCCCGGAGGCGCTGCCTCCAGCCAGCTCAGCAAGCCAGTCAGCGAGCCCGGGCTCATGGCCAGGTCACACCTTTCCAACCGGTCGCCCGCCACCTCGATTCTCACGATCCGCTGATCGGCATAGAGCACGACGGCCTCTGCGGCGCTGGGTTCACGAGTGTCGATCACCCGCACCTGGCGGCGCACGAACGACTTCCGCGGCCGGAGAGCGAAGGAGAAGAACCGGAACCACTCCAGAATCTCTTGGTTGTAGCGTCCGATGCCCAACGACCAGCCACCGGCCCTGCTACCGCTGCGCAGCCTCAAGCTGCATTCGAACGTGCCGCCCAGCCGGGCGAGCCAGCGGCGACGCCCGGCCAGCAACGCTAAAGGCAGGGCCAGGCACAGCGCGACGAGCACCAGAATCTCGACGGCGACCAGCCAGCCTTGCATGTCCCCGACATCCCTGCCCTAGCTTTGCTTGTGCTTGATCGGCCTATTGAGCTTTCTGAGCTGCACGGAGTTGGGCGGTCGCCCGAAGAAAGTGCTGCCGGTCCTCGTCCGTACCGTCCCCGGAATCGAGCACCCGCTGCGCTTCAGCCAGCTCCTTCTCTGCCTGAGAGACATTGATTTCGCCGGCCATTCGAGCGTACTCGCTCAGAATGGACACCCGTCCTTGGGAGACCGAGATGAAGCCGCCGTCGACCGCGACGATCTCCCTGCTGCCGTCCTCGCTGAAGATCACTACCCCACTCGGTTCGAGAACCGCCAACACCGGCTCATGATTGGGCAGAATGCCGATGTCGCCCTCAACCGTCTTCGCGATGATGTTGGAGGATCGGCCTGACCACACGACGCGGTCCGCGGACACAACTTCGACCTGCATGGGCTCAGCCATCTGTCACCTCCCGCCCTTTGACTAGGCGTCTTCTGAGCGTGTCGAAAGGCTCAGGACGGGTCAACTCAGAGCTCCTTCTGCAGTTCTGACCAGCGGCGTTCCACATCTTCCATGCCGCCGACGTTGAAGAAGGCCTGCTCGGCAATATGGTCGACTTCGCCATCGCAGATCATCCTGAACGACTCGATCGTCTCGCTGATCGGCACCGAGGAGCCGGGGATGTTGGTGAACTTGGTCGCCATGTAGGTGTTCTGGCTCAGGAACTGCTGGATTCGCCGCGCGCGGTTCACTATGATCTTGTCCTCTTCGGACAGTTCGTCGACACCGAGGATGGCGATGATGTCCTGCAGTTCCTTGTTGCGCTGAAGGATCTGCTTCACCCGAACCGCCACGTCGTAGTGCTCCCGTCCGATGTACTGCGGATCGAGGATTCGGGAGCTCGACGTCAGCGGATCTACCGCCGGGTAGAGACCACGCGAGGCGATGTCACGCGAAAGTTCGGTGGTCGCGTCCAGATGGGCGAACGTCGTGGCCGGAGCGGGGTCGGTGTAGTCGTCGGCCGGTACGTAGATCGCCTGCATGGAGGTGATCGAGTGACCGCGGACCGACGTGATCCGCTCCTGCAGCTGACCCATCTCGTCGGCCAGGTTCGGCTGATATCCGACCGCGGACGGCATCCGTCCCAGCAGGGTGGAGACCTCCGAGCCTGCCTGGGTGAAACGGAAGATATTGTCGATAAACAGTAGAACGTCCTGGTTGAGCACGTCGCGGAAGTACTCGGCCATGGTGAGCGCCGACAGCGCGACCCGAAGCCGGGTGCCGGGCGGCTCGTCCATCTGACCGAAGACCAGCGCGGTGTCCTTGAAGACACCGGCCTCCTCCATCTCGTGGATGAGGTCATTGCCCTCACGGGTCCGCTCCCCCACCCCCGCGAACACCGACGTGCCACCGAAGTTGTGCGCGATCCGGTAGATCATCTCCTGGATGAGGACGGTCTTGCCCACGCCGGCGCCGCCGAACAACCCGATCTTGCCGCCCTGGACGTAAGGGGTCAGCAGATCAAGCACCTTGATGCCTGTTTCCAACATCTCGGTTTTGGACTCGAGCTGATCGAATGCCGGCGCCGGTCGATGAATCGGCCAGCGCTCGGTGATCTCGACCTCGGACGGGTCGACATTGAGCACGTCACCTGTCGCGTTCCACACGTGGCCCTTGGTGATGTCGCCCACGGGCACCGTGATCGGCGCTCCGGTGTCCTGCACCTCGGTGCCGCGCTGCATGCCGTCGGTCGGCTTGAGAGCGATAGCTCGGACCATGTTGTCGCCGATGTGCAGTGCGACCTCCATTGTCATCGTCCGCTTCTCGTTGCCAACCGTGGTGTCAACCAGTAGGGCGTTGTAGATGTCAGGCATCTGATCAACCGGAAACTCCACATCGACGACCGGGCCGATCACTCGGGACACCCGGCCGACGCCTCCGGCAGGGGCTTCGGATCTTCTTTCTTCAACGGTGGCGGTCATATCACGTCCTTCCTACTCGGCGGCGGCGGTGGCTTCGGCCAGAGCACTTGCTCCGCCGACGATCTCGGAAATCTCCTGGGTGATCTCTGCCTGCCGGGCCTGGTTCGCTTCTCGGGTCAGGCGTTCGATCAATTGCTGAGCATTGTCGGTTGCCGACTTCATCGCTTTCTGCCGACTGGCGAGTTCTGATGCCGCGGACTGCAATAGGCAATAGTGGATGCGGCTGGCGACGTAGAGGGGCAACAACTCGTTGAGGACCGTCTCCGCGTCCGGTTCGAATTCGTACAGCGGGAGCAGCTCGTTCTCGGCCGGCGGCTCGCCCCCCTCCACAACCTCCAAGGGCAGCATCCGGATGACTTCCGGGCGCTGAGTGAGCATCGACACGAAGCGCGTGTAGACGACGTGAATCTCGTCCACCCCGCCTTCCTCGGTCGGCGTGAGGAAGTCCGCGATGACGGCATCGGCCATTTCTCGAGCGTGTCCGTACGTGGGCGCGTCGGAGAAGCCCTCCCACTGTCCGCGAATGGCAAGCCTGCGGAACGTGCAGTAGGCGATTGCCTTGCGGCCGGCCAGGAAGCGGTGCACCTCGAGCCCCTTGCCCTCCAGCAGCATCCGCAGCTCCTGCGCCTCCTTGATCACCGACGAGGAGTAGGCACCGGCCAGCCCACGATCGGAGGTGATGATCAGCAATGCCGCTCGAGTCGGATTCTCATTCTCGGTGGTCAATGGATGCTCGACGTTGGAGAACGTCGCCACCGCAGACACCGCGCGGGTCAGCTCCCGCGCGTACGGGGTCGCCGCTTGAGCCCGCTGCTGTGCCTTGATGATTCGCGACGCCGCGATGAGCTCCATCGCGCGGGTGATCTTCTTGGTCGTGGAAACCGTCGTCCGACGTTGCCTCAATTCCCGCAGGCTGGCTGGCATTTCAGCGTGCTCCGCTCACCTTGATCATCACTGGTCAGCGCCGCCTCTGCCGGACGATCTGCTCCTGCTCGACCGCGCCCTCGTCCAGCGTCTCGTGCTCCTCCCGACCCGGGCCGGCGAGCATCTTGCCCGATCCAGTCTGGAAGCCACGCTTGAACTCCGCAATCTGCTCACGCAAGGCCTGCGCGGTGTCGTCGTCGAACGACTTCGTCTCCCGGACGTTCTGCAGCACACTTCCGTTGTGCCGCAGGTGGTCCAGCAATTCCTGCTCGAAGCGCAGCACGTCATCGACTGGAACCTCGTCCAGCTCTCCGTTGATGCCGGCCCACACAGAGACCACTTGCTCCTCGACCGGGTACGGCGTGTACTGCGGTTGGCGCAACAGTTCAACCAGCCGGGCTCCCCGGTCCAGCTGACGCCGCGACGTCGCGTCGAGGTCGGAGGCGAACATGGCAAACGCCTGCATGTCACGATACTGGGCCAAGTTGATCTTGAGGGAACCGGAAACGTTCTTCATGGCCTTGATCTGCGCGGCACCGCCGACCCGGGACACCGAGACGCCGACATCGATGGCCGGTCGCTGGTTGGCGTTGAACAGATCTGACTGCAGGAAGATCTGGCCGTCGGTGATCGAGATGACGTTCGTCGGGATGTAGGCGGAGACATCGTTGGCCTTGGTTTCGATGATCGGCAGACCGGTCATCGAGCCCCCGCCGAAGTCGTCTGACAGCTTCGCGCAGCGCTCCAGCAGCCGCGAGTGAAGATAGAACACGTCGCCGGGATAGGCCTCGCGACCCGGCGGCCGGCGAAGCAGCAACGACATGGCACGGTAGGCCTCGGCCTGCTTGGTCAAGTCGTCAAAAATGATCAAGACGTGCTTGCCGGCATACATCCAATGCTGGCCAATAGCCGACCCGGTGTAGGGCGCCACGTACTTGTAGCCCGCCGGATCCGAGGCGGGAGCGTGCACGATCGTGGTGTAGGGCATCGCGCCGGACTCGTCCAGCACACCCCGTAGCGCGGCTACGGTCGAGCCCTTCTGACCGATGGCAACGTAGATGCAGCGGACCTGCTGTTCCGCATCGCCACTCTCCCAGGCTGCCCTCTGGTTGATGATCGTGTCGACGGCAATGGCGGATTTGCCGGTCTTGCGGTCGCCGATGATCAACTGCCGCTGACCCCGGCCGATCGGGATCATGGCGTCGATGGCCTTGATGCCGGTCTGCAGCGGCTGGCGGACCTCCTGGCGATCCATCACGCCGGCAGCCTGGAGCTCCAGCGGACGCCGCTCGTCGATGTCGGTGATCTCACCCAGACCGTCTATCGGACGGCCCAAAGCATCCACGACCCGACCCAGGTAGCCGTCGCCCACCGGCACCGACAAGATGTCGCCGGTGCGCTTGACGGGCTGGCCCTCTTCAATGCCTTCCGAGTCACCCATCACCGCGACGCCGATCTCCCGCACGTCCAGGTTGAGCGCGATGCCTACCGTGCCGTTCTCGAACTCCAGCAGTTCGTTGGCCATCGCTGACGGGAGGCCCTCGACGCGGGCAATGCCGTCACCAGATGTGACGACCGTGCCGACCTCCTCGCGAGTGGAGGTATCGGGGGTGTAGCTCGAAACGAACTTATCCAGCGCGTCCCGGATCTCCTCCGGACGAATCGTGAGTTCTGCCATTGCCTTAGTTCCTGCTTCCGATCGGTGCTTGCATGGATACTCCGAATCTATGAGAAGAGTCGCCGTACGTCGTGCAGCCGGCTCGCGACTGTGCCCTCGATCACTTCATCGCCGAGTTCTACCCGGACTCCACCGACAACGTGCTCATCGATGACTTCCTGAATGGCGACGTCCCGACCGACCTGATTCCGAAGCGTTCGCTGGAGTCGCTCGCGCTGCTCATCGGTCAGCGGCTTGGTTACCCGTACGGTCGCGACTATCCGGTTCTTCTGCGCCGCTGCCAGCGTGACGTAGCCCTCGATGGTCTGGTCGAAGGTCCGTTCACGCGCCGCCACTGCGCGTTTGGCCAATGCAATCGTCGCCTCGCTCGCCTTGCCGGCGAGCAAGGATTCCACCAGCTCCTGCCGGTGCGCGAGGCTCACGGACCGACCGGCGAGCGCATTCCGCAGCCCTGGGTTACCGGCGACCAGCCGAGCGAACCGAAAGAGTTCGTCCTCAGTGTTCTCTAGTTGATCGGTGTTCTCGGCGGCCATCAGCGTTGCGCGAACCCCTTGCCGTTCCAGCGCGGCGGCGAACGTCCGACCCCCAGCCCAGCGCATCGCGGCTCCTTCGGCCACGATGTTCACCGCAATGTCCGATACTTTTCCGTCGAGCACGGCGTGTACCAACTGCTGGCGGTTTCGCTCGGGCGTGCCTGGATCGGTCACCGCGCGGCGCAGCGATGGTGACGACTCCAGCGCATCGACAACGGCGAACAGGTCGCCCCCCAGCCTGGAGGCGTCAGACTCGGCCAGCCCCCTCTGCACCGCGTCGACAACCCGTCCGACCACACCGTGCTTGCTGGTACCTTGTGCCAGCGCCTCGTCGAGCACGCTGTCCAGCGCGCTCAGCCGGGTGTCGGTGGTCATGACCTGGCCGCGGGGGCTGTCTCTGCTTCGCCTGCTTGCTGGCGCTCCAGGTCAGCCAGGAAACGATCGACCGTACGGCGAGCACGCGCATCGTCCTCCAGCGACTCCCCGACGATCCGGCTGGCGAGCGTGGTGGCGAGGCCACCGATCTCGCTGCGCAGCTGGGTCATCACCTGAGTGCGTTCGGCCTCGAGCTGAGTTTCGGCGGATGCCCGGATTCGCGCACTCTCGGCCTGCGCCTGCTCCCGCATCTCCGCCAAGATTTGGGCGCCCTGCGTCTTCGCGTCTTCGCGAATTCGGGCGGCCTCAGTACGGGCCTCGGCCAATTGTGCCTGGTACTCCTGCAGCGCCGCCTCGGCCGCCTCTTGCGCCTTCTCGGCCTTTTCGATTCCCCCCTGGATGGCCTCTGTCCGCTCGGTGTAGGTCGCCTCGAAGCGTGGCACGACCATCTTCCAGATCACCAAGGTCAACAACAGCACAAAGACGATCGACAAGATCATTTCGATCGGTTTCGGCAGCAGCGGATTCTCCGTCGCCAGCGGGAGGAAGGTGAGCATCACCGCCCCCTACGCCTGACCGGTGAAGCCGAAGACGAAGGCCAGGGCGATGCCGATGATGGCCAGCGCCTCGGTCACGGCGAACCCGATCCAGGCCGTGCCCATCATCGCGCCACGAGCCTCGGGCTGCCGGGCCGTGCCTTGGATCACCGAGGCAAAGATCAGGCCGACGCCGATACCGGGACCGATCGCACCGAGGCCGTAGCCCACGATACCGAGCGAGCCGACGATCTCCATTGCAGTCATGTAGTGCTTCCTTTCGGGTTTCCGCTGAGGGCAGAAGTCGGTGGGGCTAACAGAGGGTTTCAGTGCTCCTCGGCGGCGGCCGAAGAGATGTAGTTGGCGGTGAGTACGGTGAAGATGAACGCCTGCAGGGACTGCACGAAGAGTTCCAAACCGAAGATCGCCATGCTGCAGATCCACGCCACCACGCCGGCCAGCTTGTTCACGATGGAT
>DATFQP010000445.1:0-2601 GCA_035264145.1 Propionibacteriaceae bacterium | reverse complement strand
CGCGGCAGATGATCACGGTCATTCCACCGTGACGGACTTGGCCAGATTGCGCGGCTGGTCAACG
The DNA here is from genome assembly GCA_035264145.1 of Propionibacteriaceae bacterium. GTDB lineage: Bacteria > Actinomycetota > Actinomycetes > Propionibacteriales > Propionibacteriaceae > Microlunatus. Next base: position 2,537 of record DATFQP010000445.1, on the reverse strand, counting down.
TCGTGGCCCTTCTGCGTCGCCAGCTCGCAGGCGAACATCTGAAGCGGCACCGTGGCCACCAGGGGCTGCAGCAGCGTCGACACTCGGGGCAGCCGGATCAGGATGTCGGCGAACGGTGTGACTTCATGATCATCCTCCTCTGCCAGCACCACCGTACGAGCTCCGCGGGCCCGGATCTCCTGAAGGTTGGAGACCACCTTGTCGTGCAGCATGTCCCGTCCCTGCGGGGGTACGATGACGAAAACCGGAAGCTGGTCGTCTACCAAGGCGATGGGGCCGTGCTTCAACTCCCCGGCGGCGAAGCCTTCGGCGTGGATATAAGCCAGTTCCTTCAGTTTCAGGGCTCCCTCGAGGGCGACCGGATAGCCCACGTGCCGGCCGAGAAAAAGCACCGAAGGCTCGTCGGCGAAATCCGCGGCCAACGTCAGCACCGATTCGATGCCGTCCAGCACGGTGCCGATCGCGGCGGGCATGGTGGCCAGCTCACGCATCGTGGCCGCGATCTCGTCCCGAAACTTGGTCCCGCGGACCTGGGCCAGATAGAGGCCGAGCAAATAGCAGGCGACGAGCTGGGTCAGGAAACCCTTGGTCGAGGCGACTCCCACCTCGGGACCGGCGTGCGTGTAGATTACCGCGTCCGACTCGCGCGGGATCGTGGAGCCGTTGGTGTTGCAGATAGCCAGCACGCGGGCGCGCTGTTCGCGCGCGTGCCGAATGGCCATCAACGTGTCGGCCGTCTCACCGGACTGGCTGATCGCCACCACAAGCGTGCCAGGTCCGACGATCGGGTCGCGATAGCGGAATTCGCTGGCGAGCTCCACCTCGCACGGGATTCGCGTCCAGTGCTCGATCGCGTACTTGGCAACCAGACCCGCATAGAAGGCGGTGCCGCATGCCACGACAACGATCTTGTCCACCGCGCGCAGTTCCGCCTCGCCGATCCGGATCTCGTCGAGAGTGAGGTTGCCGTGCGCGTCGTGACGGCCGAGCAGGGTGTCGGCCACGGCCTTTGGCTGCTCGTAGATCTCCTTGCGCATGAACCAGTCGTAGCCACCCTTTTCGGCCGCAGCGAGGTCCCAGTCGACGTGGTACGGCCGTACCGACGCGGGCGACCCATCGAAATTGGTGATCATGATCTCCGCGGCCGAGATCTCCACGACCTGGTCCTGACCAAGCTCGATCGCCTCCCGGGTGTGCGCGATGAACGCCGCGACATCCGAAGCCACGAAGTTCTCGCCCGTCCCGACACCAACCACCAGCGGAGAGTTGCGGCGGGCAGCAACGACGTGGTGCGGGTCCGCGCTGTCCACGGCCACCAGCGTGAAAGCGCCCTGCAGTCGAGCACAGATTGTGCGCATCGCGTCCGCCAGGCTGTTCCCGGCAGCAACCTCCAGCCCCAGCATGTGGGCCACGATCTCGGTATCGGTCTGCGAGGTGATGGTGATACCTGCCCGGTGGAGCTCGGCGCCGAGCGACACGTAGTTCTCGATGATGCCGTTGTGCACCACGGCGACCCGGCCGCCGGCCGAAACGTGCGGATGGGCATTCACGTCATTGGGCGCGCCATGCGTAGCCCACCGCGTATGGCCAAGGCCCAGTCCGGCGCGTGGCAGTGGGTTCTCGGCCAGGAGCTTCTCGAGATTGGAGATCTTTCCCGCCTTTTTGGCGAGGTGAATGGTGTTCTCCGCGACCATCGCCACCCCGGCGGAGTCGTAACCCCGGTATTCCAATCGCCGCAACCCCTCGACAACCACGTCCAAGGCGGCTTGCGGCCCCACGTAGCCCACGATTCCGCACATAGGCAGCAAGGCTAATGCAGACTGGGGCACGCACTAGATTTCTGACATGCGGCGCGACGGGCAGGTGCTTGGCCCGTACGTAGAGCGGAGTCGCTCCGACTGGGCTGAGCTGGCCGCCTCGACCCCCATGGCCCTGGACGCGGCTACCCTCGACCGGCTGCGAGGCCTCGATGATCCGACCAGCCTGCTCGATGTCCGCGAGGTCTATCTGCCGCTGACCCGCCTGCTCAGCAGCTATGTGCTGCACACGGGCGAACTACATCGCTCGACCAACGACTTCCTGAAACTCTCGGTCGGCCGGACGCCGTTCGTGATCGGCATCGCGGGGTCCGTGGCGGTCGGCAAGTCGACCACCGCGCGCCTGCTGCGCGAACTGCTGGCTGCGTGGCCGGAGCATCCTCGCGTATCGCTGGTCACCACCGACGGGTTCCTGCTGCCGAACGCAGAGCTGGAGCGGCGGGGGCTGATGACCCGGAAGGGATTTCCCGAGTCGTACGACCGCCGGGCGCTGCTGCGCTTCGTGATGGACGTGAAGTCCGGCAAGGAGGAGGTGGCGGCGCCGGTCTACAACCACCTGACCTATGACATCGTGCCCGACGCGTCGGTGGTGATCCGTCGACCGGACATCGTGATCTTGGAGGGCCTGAACGTCCTGCAACCGGCGCGGATGCGAGCCGACGGGACCAGCGGACTGGCGGTCAGCGACTTCTTCGACTTCTCGGTCTATGTCGATGCCGA
>DATFQP010000444.1:0-14427 GCA_035264145.1 Propionibacteriaceae bacterium | reverse complement strand
AAAAGGAACGCTGCTGCAGCAAGGACCAGGCGATTGAATTTCATCAGGACCCGGCTTCGGTAGGCGTTTTCCTCCAGAGTTCCACCGAGCGAAAGTAGCACCACAGGCGTGCAGAACCTGGCTGCTGACACCATTGTCGCGCGGCAAAGTTGGCGTGTCTCTGACTGATCAGCAGTAGCCATCAATGCACGAGCATTGCCCCAATGTGACCGCTCGCCGTGACGCCGACCGGGGGACCGGCCCTCCGGGTCGAGCTCGACCGCCATAGCTATTGATCAGGTTCGACACCTTGGAAGTTCGCCTGGCATGAGGCCCAGCACAGCCTGGCGTCGCCCAATGAAGTTGCTCCGGCGAAGGTGGTACGGCCAACATTGCGGGGTGATGAAGCCGCAACACCGCGCAGACATGTTCCTCGAACTCCGGGCTGATCCTCGCGAGGGAGGCACGACGCTGGGCGACGAGCGAGCGACGCTGATCGAATACCTGCGTCGCCAACGCCTCACGCTGCAGATCAAGTGCGAGGGGCTCGATGCTGAACAGCTCGCGCGCCGTGCCGTAGAGCCGTCAACGTTGTCGCTGCTTGGTCTCGTGCGGCACATGGCAGAGGTGGAACGAAGCTGGTTCCGCCGCCGATTCTCCGGGCAGGACGTGCCCAAGCGCTACCAATCGGAATCCGATCCGGACGGTGATTTCAACGGTGCCGTAGCCGAGCAGGCTGCGGTTGATGAAGCGTGGGCTGCCTGGAGCGACGAAATCGCGTTCGCTGAGCTGTTCACTCAAAGCACCGACCTCGGCTTCGTTGGACAGGACGGCGACGGAAGTCCGATCTCATTGCGGGAGCTACTGGTCCACATGATCGAGGAGTACGCCCGCCACAACGGTCATGCCGATCTGTTGCGGGAGCGCATCGACGGACGAATCGGTCAGTAAGGTCGGCGAATTTTCCGCAGTCTCGCTATCCCTTCGTCACGCGGCCCGAGCCGCTGACCTCCCGAGTGACCTGTGGCGGGTTCCCGTAGTAGGTAAGCTGCCCGCTGCCGCTGAGCTGGGCATCTAACTTGTCGCTTACCGTCACCGTCGCATTGCCACTGCCTGAAATCTCGGCGGAGGCGACCTTGGTCTGCAGGTCTTTCGCCAGGTATTCACCGGATCCGCTGATTTTCAAGTCCTGTTGCTCGACGGTCCCGCCTACTGTGATCTTGCCCGATCCGCTCAGGTCCACGGCAAGGCTGGGAGCGGTTATCGTCGAAGCGGTAACCGTGCCAGAGCCGGAGATCATCAATCCGGATACGTCCTTCATCGAGACTCGATACGTCACCGGCTTGGTGAGGTGAATAGTCAGGTTTGACTTCTCTCCCAGGCGCAGTGTCCCATTCACAACTTCGCTGGTCAGTTTGGGGATGAGGTTGTCCTCAGCCTCGATCGTCAGGGCCTCAGTGCCGTTCTGCTCGATGATCACGTCTCCTGCGCCACTCAGGTCGATCTTCGTGAAGCCGGATACGGTCCGGGACTCGCTGACCACGTTTCCCGAGCCGGTTGTCACCGAACAAGCCGTCAGCATAGCGACCGTAGCGATCAGCACGAAGATAGAACGCCAACGGCCCATCCGTTCCCTCCAGCGAATCAGAGATATAGTTCTGCCGTATCACGGCCCGCCTCAATCAGGCAGCAAATCGGAGCTTTTCCAAGGCGATATTTATGAACTCGCATTCTGAGCTTGGGACGCTACCGATCGCGGTCCACTGCCCGAGGGGCGGGACGCTGCCCTGACTTTGGGGAATGCTGTGCTGCATGTCCACTCCAGCCCTCGAAAAGCAAAAAGCCAACGTGATTGCGTTCTATGACCTGATGTTCAACCAGTCGCGGCCCGCTGAGGCCATTGAGCGCTACGCCGGCGCCACCTACACCCAGCACAACCCGCATGTCGCCGACGGTAAGCAGGCCTTCATCGACTACTTCGAACGAATGGCCACGGAGTACCCCGGCAAGCACGTCGACTTCAAACGCGCCATCGCGGAAGGCGAGTACGTCGTCCTGCACTGTCATCAGTCATGGCCCGGTGATCATGACTATGCAGGCATCGACATCTTCCGCCTGGACTCCAGCGGCAAGCTGGTCGAGCACTGGGACGTCCTCCAGATCGTCCCAGAGACATCAGCCAATAACAACGGCATGTTCTGAGCGCTTGCCCAACGCTGCCGGGAAGGAGAACGTGATCGAAGACGGTGCGGGCGGCCGGGGCAGACTTGCGTCATGACCACCGGTTACGCGGCCCGGAAGCTTGAGCCGGATGGCGCGCGGCCTGGTCCGGACTTGGAGCGGGTCGTCGACGAGTTCCGTCCGCGTTGGGTGGTTCGGTCTTTCCCGGTCGCTCGGCAGATCTTGCGGGCTTCGGACGCCACGGAGCAAGCCGGTTTTGGCGCCGGGATGAACCGGTCGAAGATGCGCCCGCCGATCCTCTACCAGGAGGGGAGCCAGCACCGCGCCCAACGCCACGCCTCGGCGCGCTTCTTCGCGCCCGCTGTCATTGAGGGCTACCAGCCGATGATCGCTGAACTGAGCGAAGTGTTGCTGAATCGCCTGCGCCCCGATAAGGCCACCGACCTGAGCCGGCTGTCCATGCGGCTGGCGGTGCAAGTGACCGGCCGGGTCGTCGGTCTGACCAACTCGTCAGTGCGGGGCATGAGCGCCCGGTTGAGCGCCTTCTTCGCAGGTGACCCGCTCGCGAGCGACCGCAGCCCCGCCGGGCTCCTGCACACGCTGCGCACGACGAGTTCGTTGCTGGCGTTCTACCACCTCGACGTGAAGCCGGCGATCCGGGCCCGCCGCAGGAGCCCGTCCGCCGACGTCATCAGCCAGCTACTGCAGCAGGGATTCAGTGATTTCGAGATCCTGACAGAGGCCCTGACGTACGCGGCCGCCGGCATGGCGACCACCCGCGAGTTCATCACCGTCGCCGCCTGGCACCTGCTCGACGAACCAGAGCTCCGCTCACGTTATCTTGCCGCCGCCCGAGTCGATCGCGAGGCCATCTTGCACGAAATCCTCCGGCTCGAGCCCGTGGTTGGTGAGCTGCGACGGAGGACCCGGAAGCCCGTCGACGTGCAGACGGCGGAGGGGCCGGTGACCATCCCGCCCGGTGAGAGGATCGAGCTACAGCTGCGGCGGACGAATGCCGACCCTGACGTGGTGGGGAAGGATCCGGATCGGCTATGCCCTGACCGCACCCTGCCCGCTGCCGTGCCCCCGGTGGTGCTCAGCTTCGGCGACGGTCATCACCGATGCCCAGGCGGACCGCTCGCCATTCTGGAGAGCGATGTCTTCCTGCACCGGCTCTTGGCTCGTGACCTCGTGGCGGACGGACCTCCGCGTGTGCGGTGGAACCCGGTCTCCCAAGGCTACGACCTGGATCGATTTCTGGTCAGGCTCCGCGAGTAGGCCGGAGCGTAGGCCACACATTGGTGACCGGGAGCGGACGACGGGAATCGAACCCGCATTCTCAGCTTGGGAAGACATGCGGGACGGTCAGAGACTGCCGATTGAGCTCTGAAGGGGCGGTGGTCGCGCGGCTATGTGCATCGCCGACCTCCCGTCGCCTCCGGCTGGGCGGGGGGCATTCTGCCATCCAGCCGTGGTGACCAATCTCGGTCACCACGGGCGGATTCGTTCTTGGCTCAATAGCTCACGTTGTGCCCGAACGGGAAGAGCACTCCCCCGCCAGTGGCCGGGATCGTCACGGGCAGCTTCCCGGACGGGTTCACTTCGCCGAACATCACCTTGGCCAACGATTCGAGCGAGCCAGGCGTGAAGCCGTACGTCGCAAGATAGGTGGGAGCACTGGTATTCCCCGCGATGTCGTGCGGGTTGCGTACCCCTGCCCACACCACCGGCTTTCCGCTGGCCAGCAGGGCACGGACCAGGTCCTGCTGCGCAGCGTTAGTGTTGTTCGTTGTTACGACGACGAGGTCACCCTGCGCAGCCAAGGCGACTGCCTGATCTATCTGCGCCGGGGTGGGACTCGCGCTCGTCCCGAACGTCGTGACGGTTTGGCCGCGCGCCCTGATTGAGTTACTGAGGTGGTTAGCGACGGTGTCACCGAGCAGAACCGCGTCGTTCCGGCCGGTCACGAGAATTCGCCGCGAGTCGCCCGACAGCGGCAACACGCCAGCGGCGTTCTTGATGAGTGTCGTGGTGCGGTCGGTGATCTCTTGTGCGTCAGCAAGGTGGTCGGGCGCGCCGACGACCTTCTCGGCGTTGTCGACATCTACGAACGGCTTGTCGAACAGTCCCTGCCGCAGCTTCAGCCGGACGATGCGATAGACCGACTGGTCAAGCCGCTTCTTGGAGACCTCTCCGTTGCGCACCGAGTTCAGAACCGCCTTGTAGGCGACGTCCATCGTTGGCGGGAGGAGGAGCTGGTCGACGCCGGCCTTGAGCGCTTGCACGGGCGCGACGTCAGGCGGGTACGTGCTGGTCGCCCCACCCATGCCGAGTGCGTCGGTGACGATGAGCCCGTCGAAGCCGAGTTCCTCACGAAGCAGTCCGGTCATGATGGGCTCCGACGTCGTCGCCGGAGCGCCGCTCGGGCCCACCGAAGGCACGACGATGTGGGCTGTCATGATCGACTCAATGCCGCGCTCGATCGCTGCTTTGAATGGCGGCAGGTCGATTCTCTCCAGCTCAGCACGGCTGTGAGTGATCTCTGGTAGGCCGAAGTGGCTGTCGACGGCGGTGTCGCCATGGCCGGGGAAGTGCTTGGCCGTCGCGACGATCCCAGCGCCGTGGTAGCCATCGACCTGAGCCGCGACGAGGTCGGCGGCCAGTTCGGCGTTCTCAACTACCGAACGAACGCCGATCACCGGGTTGGCGGGGTTGATGTTGACGTCTGCGACCGGACCGTAGTTCTGGTTGATACCGACTGAAGCAAGCTCGGTGCCGATCACCTCAGCTGAGCGGAAGGCATCCTCAGTCGATCGGCCCGCGCCAAGCGCCATGTTGCCGGGCATTGCGGTGGCGGGAGCTATGAGCCGGTATACGACCGCGCCGCCCTCCTGGTCGGTGGAGATAAGCAGCGGGATTTCCATCCGCTGGCTGTCAGCGGCTGCCTGCAGACCGTTTGACAGGGTGGCGATCTGATCCGGCGCCCGGACGTTGTCCGGCCCGATTCCGCCGACCCCGCCGCCCCGACGGGGGTCGAAGTAGATGACGCCCCCGGGTTTGTACTTGTTGACGACGTCGGCCGGTGTGCGGACACCCGAGCCGTACTTTGCTTCATTGCTAGCGGCTTGTGCGTGGCAGGCAAGATCTAGCCCCGTGTGGAAAGAATCTTCGTCCGCTGTGACTGGTCGGCGGCGGCCTCTCCCTCGCCACTGTGCGCCAGGCAGTGTTTGCGCTGAGCCAGTGCTTGGTGGCCACTGTGGCGGACAAATGGTTGGAGCCGGCTGTGGTGACTGGGAGCGGACGACGGGAATCGAACCCGCATTCTCAGCTTGGGAAGCTGATGTTCTGCCGTTGAACTACATCCGCCTGACTAGGCGTTTTACTCTTCAATGCGTATCGTCACACCCGCTCGTGACTTAGAATGACTTAAGGACTTTCGGAGCAACCTGCGTAAGGGTAGCGCAGGCTCACGCGATGGAGGGCAACCCTGCTCGCTGGTCGTCGACGAAACACTTGTCAGGCTGATTCTCATTGATCGGCCCTCTCTCCGATCGGCCATCGTCCGATGATCTCGGCGAATGGCTCGGGGTTGAAGTAGTGGAATTTGGAACCGCCACGCCGCTCCGTCACGACGAGCCCAGCCGGCTACTCGGGCACGCTGAGGTGCTGAGAGATCGCCTGACGTGTAAAGCTGAGGCCATGCCGCGTCGAGAGCAGGGAACAGATCTCGAAAAGGGTCTGGCCGTCGCTCGCCGTCAGTTCGTCGAGGACGAGGCGCCTCGTCTCGTCGTCGAGAGCACGGAAAACATCGACCACATCCTCACGGTGAGCTCGTCAGCGGCCGCCCGCTTGGATCAGCAGCCGTACCGATTTGCTGGCGCCGCGGTGGAGCACGCAGGTCCTCGCAACTCACACGAGGCAGGCGGCGAACTACCGCTCAGCTTGCTTCGGGTTCGGGTGCTCCGAAGACCTGACGGGTGATGGTGACTGCGGTCATTGCTTTGGGCCAGCCGGCATAGAACGCCAGGTGGGTGATGGCCTCGAGAAGCTCGGTCCGTGTGAGGCCGTTCTCGAGAGCCCGGCCAAGGTGGTACGGGAGCTGGTCGGAGTGCCCGCCAACGACCAGGGCGGTGACGGTGATGAGGCTGCGGTCCCGGGCGGAGAGCTCGGCCCGGTTCCAGACATCGTCAAAGAGCACGTCGTCGGTCAGCGCGGCCAGTTTCGGGGCGATGTCGCCGATTGCGCGGCGGCCGCCACCGACTTGTCGGGGTTGATCGGTCATCGGTGTTCCTTTCGCCTGGTGTTGCTCACTGGGGGCTGGTGTTGTATTCCTCGTCGGTGACGTGCTGTCCCCAGGTGGTGGTGTCGTTGGGGTTGTCACTGTTCTCGAACATGGCGAGGTGTTCCATGAAGTCGTCCGGGGTGGCGCCGTGCCAGTGTTCTTCGCCGGGTGGGGTGTAGACGGTCTGCCCAGGCTGCACTTCGATGATGTCGCCGCCGCGGGCCTGCATGCGGGCGATGCCGTGGGTGACGTTCAGGGTCTGTCCCTTGACGTGGCTGTGCCAGGCGGTGCGGGCGCCGGGTGCGAATCGGACGAGGCCGACGACCATCCGCTGGTCCTCGTATTGCGGGCTGGCGATGACGTCGAACCAGACGTCGCCGGTGAACTGTTCCGGCGGGTTCTTCACCGTTGACGGTTTTGGTTGGATGTGGATGGTTCTCTCCTGTCGCTGGTGGTGGTCAGCATTGGCCGTGACGGTCGGGGTGCTGTCGAGCCCGTCGCGTGGTCTCGCGGTTGGGCTGAGTTTGTCACTGGGCGGTGTAGCCGCCGTCGACGGGAAGGGCGACGCCGACGACGAAACTTGCTCCAGGGCTGCACAGCCACAGCACGGATGCGGCGATCTCCTCAGCTTGTCCGAGGCGGGCGATCGGTGTCGCGGCGGCGGCTTCGGCGCGGTTGAGCTCGCCATTGGTGATCATGTCGGTGACCATCGGGGTCTCGATGGTGCCTGGGCAGACGGCGTTGATCCGGATGCCGCGGGGGGCGTACTGCAGGGCGGCGCTGGTGGTCAGCCCGATCACGCCGTGCTTGGAGGCGTGGTAGGCGGCCCGGCCGGGGAGTCCGACCAGCCCACCGAGGGAGGAGCAGTTCACGATGGCGCCGCTGCCTTGGGTGCGCATCTGGGCCAGCTCGTGCTTCATGCAGGCCCACACCCCGCGCAGGTTGATCGCGTTGACACGGTCGAAGATCTCGGCCGGTTCGTCGGCGGCCTCGCTGGGGGGAACCTGGATGCCGGCGTTGTTGAACGCCATGTCGAGCCGTCCGAACGTGGTGATGGCGCCGTTCACCATGGCGGCCACGCTGTCCTCGTTGGAGACGTCGCAGGGGACGCCCAGCACCTGGTGGCCAGCGGCGCTGAGCTCGTCGGAAGCGTCATGGAGGGTGGTCTCGTTGACGTCGGCCAGGACGACCGCGGCCCCGGCTTCGGCGAAGGCGCGGGCGGTGGCCAGACCCATACCCGAGCTCGCACCCGTGACGAGGGCTACCTGCCCGGCGAAGTCGTAGGTCGGGTTCACGATGTCGATCTCCTTCTTGTGGTGGGGATTGTCGTGCACAGCAGCAATGACGTCGATCAGGCGCGGTCGATCCTGGCCTGGAAGGTGTCGCCTTGGCGTTCGATCTGGTCCATCGAGGTGTCGAACTGTCCGATGCGGACGATGCCGTTGAAGTAGCCGACGTCGCCGTAGTAGAAGACCAGGTCGCCTGAGGGTGCGTAGTAGCCGATGTCGCGAATGTCGGGATCGGCCCCTGCTGGGACACCGTCCATGGACAGCGGCTGGGGAAGCTTCGCGATCTTCTCGACCTGATGGAAGTCGGTGAAGGTCAAGGTGAGCGGCAGCTGGGCGGCGAGGTCGTGCACGGTGGGGTTGTCGGCTAGTCGTGCCGTCATCACCGTGTCCGCGATGGTGATCTTGATCGGTGTCTGGCCGGTTGCCGGCGACGATGCAGAGCTCGCGGCGGACGGTGATGCCGTGGCGGCTGATTCGCGGGATTGGCCGGGCGATCCCGGACTGGCTGGTGCCTCGCCGCCAGGCGCCGGGCCAGGCCGGATCGAACAGGCAGCGGTCACCATCGTGGCCAGGAGCAGTGGCAGCAGCAGCAGCGGCCAGCACGGTCGACTTGCTGGCCAGCGGGCGGCAGAAGGCACTGTGATCATCATGGCTGTCGCGGTTCCTGAGGTTGAACTGTGGTCGGGCGCTCAGCGGTCAGCCACCCAGCGGAGCTACAGCAGTCGTCCGGCGACCCATCCGCGCCCGCGAACTGGCCCGGTTTCACCGTCGTGTCCGCCGACCCGATCTCATCCACGATGCCTGCAGTACTCATGTCCCATCTGCGTGGGCCGTTGAGTGGTCGATCCCCGCGGTAGCGCCACAGGTCCGACCCGTAGATGCAGGTCGCCGACAGCCGGACAACCGCGTCGGTGGTTTCGGGATGGTCGGTTTGGCGTGGTTCTCGACTCGGGCGTCGGCGGCGGTCATCGCGGCAACTCCCATGGGTACAGCCTCCTCGAACAGCTTTGGGGTTGGACTTCAGCTCGGCCGATCGTCAGATCCCCAGGGCCTGAGATCAGCCAACACGGTTCCGGATGGGAGTGGGAGTCTCTATCGAGACGTGTACTGATAGGGGATCCCTCGTCTGGTGGTTTGCCCGTACGGTCGCAGCATGGACAACCGAGTCGAGGTCCGCGAGTTCTTGACCTCGCGGCGGGCCAAGATCACTCCGCAGCAGGCGGGTATGCCCGATGTCGGCGTGCGCCGTGTCCCGGGCTTGCGCCGCGGCGAGGTCGCCGCTCTCGCGGGGGTCAGCGTGGAGTACTACTCCAAGCTGGAGCGCGGCGCTATCGGCGGGGTGTCTGCTTCCGTCCTCGACGCCATTGCCCGTGCTCTTCAGCTCGACGACGCCGAGCGCACCCACCTGTTCAATCTCGCCCATGCTGCGGACGGGACCAGTGCCGGAATGAGGCCTCGTCGTCGTCCCGCGAAACGGTGGACGGCGCGGCCGAGTCTGACCTGGGTGCTGGACAAGATCACCGCACCGGCCATCATCCGCAACGGCCGGATGGATCTGCTGGCCGCCAACGACCTCGGTCGGGCCATGCACACCGCTGTCTACGCCAGCGCCGCGGGCGGGCAGCCTAACTTCGCGCGCTTCACCTTCCTCGACGTCGACGCCGCCCACCACTTCTACCCCCGCTGGGAGATCGCGGCCGACACCTGTGTCGCGATCTTGCGGACCGAGGCCGGCCGTGACCCGCACGACAAGGACCTGCACGATCTGGTCGGGGAGCTGTCCACCCGCAGCAGCGACTTTCGCCGCCGCTGGGGTAGCCACGACGTCCGCCTCCACGGCGCTGGCAGCAAGCTGTTCCACCATGCTGTGGTCGGTGATCTTGATCTGTCCTACGAGAGTGTCGACATGATCTCCGACCCCGGTCTCACCCTCACCATCTACGCCGCCGAGCCGGGATCCAGCACCGCCCACGCACTTGACCTCCTCGCTTCCTGGCAGGCCACCGAGCTCGCCGAGACGGCCGCCGCCGCTGAGACCGCCATCAGTGCCGAACCCCGGCTCCACGCTCAGGATCAGCGATGGTCGGGCGGCGCCTCCCGCCCGTCGAGCATCACCGAATCCCCGTAGGCCGCGACCTTGACTTCACCCCCGAGGAGCCGCAGCCCTCACCGCAACGCCGGTCCCGCACTAGCTCACCAAGCCCCAACACAGCTCGTAGGAGGCACCTCAGCATGACCACCCTCGCCATCGTCGGCGCCGGTACCGGACTCGGCGCGGCAGTCGCCCGCCGCTTCGGCGCCGAAGGCTTCGACGTAGCCGTCATCTCCCGCCGCCAGGACCGCGTTGACGCCCTGGCGGCCGATCTTGCTGCGGCCGGGTTCACCGCCCGCGGGTACGCCGCCAGCGTCCGCGACCCGGAGGCACTCACCGGTGCGCTGGACCAGGCCGCGAACGACCTGGGCCCGATCGAGGTGCTTCAGTACAGCCCCGTCCCGCAGGCTGAGTTCATGCACACGGTCCTCGACACGACCGTCGCCGACCTCACCGGTGCCGTCGAGTTCTCCATCTACGGTCCCCTCACCGCCGTCCGCCACGTCCTGCCCGGCATGCGCACGCTGGGTCGAGGGACCGTGCTGTTCGTCAACGGCGGCAGCGGCGCCCGACCGAACCCAAAGGTCGCCGGCACCTCCATCGCCTTCGCCGGCGAAGGCGCCTACGCCGCCATGCTGCACACCGCCGTGGCCGAGGAGAACATCCACGTCGGCCAGCTGATCATCCCCGGCGGCATCACCCCCGGCCACCCCACCCACGACCCCGACGTCCTCGCCGATCGGCTGTGGACGATGCACACCAGCAGAGACACCTTCCGGGTCTTCGCCGAGCCGATGAACCTTTAACGAGAGAAAACACCTTGATGCTCACCGTCAACGCCTACGCGGCCACCTCACCCACCGAGCCCCTGGTCCCGACCACCATCACCCGGCGCGATGTCGGACCGAGAGATGTCCTGATCGAGATCGCCTACGCCGGCGTCTGCCACTCCGACATCCACACCGTCCGCGGCGACTGGGGCCCCATCACCTACCCCCAAGTCGTCGGTCACGAAGTCGCCGGCACCGTGGTCGAGGTCGGACCGGACGTAACCAAGCACGCCGTCGGCGACCGCGTCGGAGTCGGTACGATCGTCAACTCCTGCAGCGAGTGCGACAACTGCCGGGCCGGGGAGGAGCAGTACTGCCTGCGAGGCAACACGCAGGCCTACTGCAGCGTCGACCGGGACGGCACCATCACCCAGGGCGGTTACTCCAGCCACGTCGTCGTCGACGAGGACTACGTCCTCCGCATCCCCGCCTCGCTCGACTTCAGCAAGGTCGCCCCGCTCCTGTGCGCCGGCATCACCACGTACTCGCCGCTGCGCCACTGGCAGACCGGACCCGGCACCAGCGTGGCCGTCGTCGGCATGGGAGGTCTCGGGCACCTCGCCGTCAAGCTCGCTCATGCCATGGGTGCGGAGGTGACCGTGCTGTCCCAGACCCTGTCGAAACGCGACGACGGCCTCCGCTACGGCGCCGACGCCTACCACGCGACCAGCGACCCCGACAGCTTCGACCACCTCGCGAACAGCTTCGACCTGATCATCAACACCGTCTCAGCCCCGGTCGACCTCAACGCCCACCTGCGGCTGCTGCGCCGCAACGGCACCCTGGTCAGTGTCGGCGCACCCTCCGAGCCGCTCCCGATCGCCGTGTTCTCCCTCTTCGGTAACCGGCGCTCCTTCGCCGGATCCTCCACCGGTGGCCTCGCTGAGACGCAGGAGATGCTCGACTTCTGCGCCGAGCACAGCATCGAGCCGGAGACCGAGCTCATCGACGTGTCAACCATCAACGACGCCTACGAGCGCGTCCTCCGCTCCGACGTCCGCTACCGCTTCGTCATCGACGCCGCCAGCTTGCACGCGGCCAGCTAAACCCGCACCCAGAACCAAGAGCTTGGGAAGGAGAACACATGCCCGAGCAGAACAGCGACCTCGCCGGAAAGGTGGCGTTCGTCACCGGCGCCGCCAGCGGCATCGGACGGATCACCGCAGTGGCGTTCGCCCAGCGGGGCGCCAGTGTCGCGGTCGCCGACATCGACCAACAACGCAACCACGAGACCGCCCGCATGATCACCGACCTGGGCGGCCAGGCGATTGCCGTCCGCTGCGACGTGACCCGGGGCGACGACGTGCAGTCCGCGCTCCGCCACACCGTCGAGGCGTTCGGACACCTCGACTACGCCTTCAACAACGCGGGCGCCGAGCAACAACCCAAGCCGACCGCCGAGATCACCGAGGAGGAATGGGACCGGATCATCACCATCAACCTCCGCAGCGTCTTCCTCTGCCTGAAGTGCGAGATCCCGCTGCTGCTCCAACACGGTGGCGGCGCGATCGTCAACACCTCCTCCGGCGCCGGGGTCAAGGTCTTCGGCCGCGGCGCCGCCTACGCCGCCGCCAAACACGGCGTCATCGGTCTGACCAAGGACGCCGCCCTCGACTACGCCGGGTCGAACATCCGGATCAACGCCATATGCCCCGGCATCATCGACACCGAGATGATGGACCGCTTCACCGAAGGTACCGACGAAGGCCGCGACAGAGTCATCGCCCAAGAACCCATCGGACGCATGGGCCGACCCGAAGAGATCGCCGCCGCCGTCGTCTGGCTCTGCTCCGACGCCGCCTCCTTCGTCACCGGACACGCCCTCGTCGCCGACGGCGGCCAAACGCTGTAAAGACGCGGCCGAGAGAGCACCGCACCAGGCCACGCTCGAACGCGGCGGTCACACTACTCACCACCACGAGATCAACGTCCAACAGATCAAGGAGAAACACATGGAGAAGCGCATCCTGGGTAGCAGCGGTCTGGAGGTCTCGGCCATCGGGCTGGGCTGCATGACCATGTCCGGCGGATACAGCACAACGCCGAATCGCCAAGACATGCTCGCCCTGCTGCACCACGCCGTCGACCTCGGGGTCACATTCTTCGACACGGCCGAGATCTATGGCCCGCACGTCTCGTCGGTGAAGCCCTCGCCCCGTATGCCGATCGGGTGGTGATCGCCACCAAGTTCGCCCAGGACATCGACCCGGCCGAACGCAAGCCCCCGGGGGCGGATGCTGGGTCCGACGGAGATCGCTGGTGCGGTGGAGGGATCGCTGCACCGGCTCGGGCTGGACGCGATCGACCTCTACTACCAGCACCGGGTCAACCCGGACGTACCGATCGAGGAGATGGCCGGCGCCGTCAAGGACCTCGTCGACGCCGGCAAGATCCGACACTTCGGGATGTCCGAGGCCGCGGCCGACACCATCCGCCGGGCCCACGCCGTGCAACCGGTCACCGCGATCCAGAGCGAGTACAACCTGTGGTGGCGCCGCCCCGAGACCGACGTCCTCGCCGTCTGCGCCGAGCTCGGCATCGGCTTCGTCCCGTTCAGCCCACTGGGCAAGGGGTTCCTGACCGGCACCGTCGACACCTCGACCTCATTCGCCGACAACGACCTGCGGGCTCAGATCCCGCGCTTCGCAGGCGAGGCCCTGGAACACAACCAGGCCCTGGTCACCGAGGTCAAGGAGATCGCCACAGCCAAGGGCACAACCCCGGGTCAGATCGCGCTGGCCTGGCTGCTGGCCCAGCAGCCGTGGATCGTGCCCATCCCTGGCACCACCAAGCTGCACCGACTCGAGGAGAACCTCGCCGCCGCCGACGTCACCCTCACCGAGGCCGAACTCAGCCAACTGAACGACCTGTCATCGCGCATCGAGATCCACGGCGGCCGCTATCCCGATCAGCTCGAAGCGCAGACCAACCTCTGACCTACATCAAAGCAAGGGGGCGGCGCGGCCCGCAGCGAAGCGAGGACGCGCTCCGCCGGCCGAGCGCGGCGAGGTTCTTGAGACATAGCAGGGTGAGTTTCGGCAACGGATCTTGCTGAAACATCCCGCCGTGGTTCTGCGTCGGAGGCCGGGTCAGCGGCTCGGGCCGACCGCGGGTGGCGGCGTCGAGCGCGGCACGGGTGGCTGACGGTCGAATGGCCTCGCCGTGGTGCGCCTGGTCGCCGGGACGGCGTTGGGGGTTGCGGGTTCTTGGTTCGGCGTTTCCGGTAGCTGGTCGAGGATGCGCCACCAGAGGGCTGCTGCGGGGTGGTCGTCGGGTAGGGGTCCGGCGGCGGCCGCCGACCGCAGGAGGTGGGTGGCGTCGAAACCGGCCCGGGCGAGGTTGGTCAACCTTTCCTCAAGTTCGGGCAGGAATGGGTCCGCGGTGGCGCTAGGGACTTCTATGGCGAGTAGCCGCCGCCATTGCCGGTCTGGGTTGGTATCCGGGGCGGCGAGTCGCTTGTCGAGCTGCTGTTGGAAGATTCGGGCGGCGCGGCCGAGCTGAGGTGGCCCGGTGGGTCGCAGGTCACTGGGGTTGACCTGGGTGGCGGCGCGCCATACCTGCAGGTCGGCGATCAGCTCGGCCGGCACCGGAGTGTGCGGCTGGGCCGTCCAGACTTGCGTCTCAGCTGGGGCGTTGCGGCGGACCTGGTCGGCGAGCTCAGCAACAAGCCGTGATCGGGCGATCAGGTATGGTCCCCAGTCAGGGTCGGCGGCAAGCCGGTGGGGAATGCCCGACAGCCACGGCAACGGCCCCCCGGCGGCGACCTGGTTGACG
>DATFQP010000443.1:0-2656 GCA_035264145.1 Propionibacteriaceae bacterium | reverse complement strand
GCGTTACCGCCGGAAGACCAGGTGGACCTGGCGGTCGAAGTCTTCCGGATGCTGGCCGACGCCACGAGGGTAAGGCTGCTGTGGAGTCTGCTCGACGCAGAACTGTCCGTGGGACAACTGGTGGCAGCGACGGGGAAGTCCTCGACCGGGGTCTCTCAGCATCTGGCTAGGTTGCGGATGGCTCGCCTGGTCCAGACCCGGCGGCAAGGCACCCAGGTGTTCTACCGGGTGGACAGCGACCACGTCCGCCAGCTCGTCCAAGACGCGATTTTCCATGCTGAACACGCCGGCGCCGAGGTACCCGAGCATCACCGCACTGACCCGGAGGTCACTGCGTTGGCCACTACCGTCACCACCGACAGAAGCCGGCGATGAGCCCCGCGACGTCAGACCCGCACGAGCATCCGTCGTCTGCTTCGGCGGGTGGCCCAACGACCGAGGGCCACAACCATGAGCACCTCTCCGGGCAAGGTCACGCTCATCAAGGACAACACGATCATGACCGGCACGATCACGACGGACATGATCACGACGGACACGATCATGACCGGCACGATCACGACGGACACGATCATGGCGAGCACCGGCACGCCACGGGCCTGAAAGGCTTTCTGCTCTCGGTGTTCCGGCCGCACAGTCATGATGCCGCGGACTCGGTGGACTCCGCGCTCGAGTCGAGCGCGGAGGGGATCCGGGCGCTGAAGATCAGCTTGGTCGCCCTCGGTCTCACTGCCATGGCCCAGTTGGTGGTGGTGATCCTCTCCGGCTCGGTGGCCCTGCTGGCCGACACCATTCACAACTTCGCCGACGCCCTGACCGCAGTGCCCCTGTGGATCGCCTTCGTGCTGGTCCAACGAGCGCCGACCCGGCGCTACACCTACGGTTACGGCCGGGCTGAGGACCTGGCCGGAGTGTTCATCGTCGCGATGATTGCACTCTCTGCAGGGCTGGCCGGCTTCCAGTCGATCCGGCGGCTGATCGATCCCCAACCGATCACCGACGTCGGTGTAGTGCTCGCCGCGGGGATCTTGGGCTTTATCGGCAACGAGGCAGTCGCGATCTACCGGATCCGCGTCGGCCGAAAGATCGGCTCAGCCGCCCTGGTCGCCGACGGGCTGCACGCCCGCACCGACGGCTTCACCTCGTTAGCGGTGGCGGCCGGTGCGGTCGGGGTGATGGTCGGATTCCCGTTGGCCGACCCGATCGTCGGCCTGCTGATCACCATCGCCATCATCTTCGTACTCCGGGGCGCAGCCCGAGACATCTACCGCCGGCTGATGGACGCGGTAGAACCGGAACTGGTCGACACGGCCGAGGCCGCCCTTCGCGCAGTTCCCGGCGTTCAGGGCGTCGACAGTTTGAAGCTCCGCTGGTTGGGCCACCGGCTGCGCGCCGAGACCGACGTCACCGTAGAGAGCACCCTCAGTGTCAGCGAAGGCCACGCCATCGCCGTCGAGGCACAGCACCAGCTGCTGCACCAGGTGCCGCGGCTCGACGCCGCCACCGTGCACATCAACCCGAGCCCCACCGAGGGCAGCGACCCGCACGCGCTCATCGCCCATCATCGGTAAGGAACTCCCACAGGACCCAGCCCAGGCCGCCCGACCGTCACCACACCAGTGGCTCAAAAGGCCAAGATGGTCCGCATCCGGATCGGGTGGAGCAGGGAGCAGCATCGCGAAACACTCTGGCCCGTTACGCGTGCTACGACTCCTGAAGGGGCACGCACGATACTTCTACGGCCTTACTGAGATATGCCTGAATGCGGTTGGGGCATTGCTATAGGACTGGAGTCCGACGTATCCCGCAGGTTGCCCATCAAGCACAGGCACCCCGCGTGCGGGATCCGGATTGGTGAAGCTGCTGGTCCGGACGCTGGCTTCGCTAACGAGATCGGTTAGATCGACCGTGTAGGTGTCACCTCTGACGTCGATCTCATACTGGTACCACCGGCCCGGAATTAAGTTCGGGGGCGCTTGGTAAATCTGGTCAATAGGGTCAAGTGCACCGTCTGGCAGAAGGTCGCCGGCGGGAAGGTCATAGATGGCGCCAGTTCGGTGTTTTTGCAGCCCGTCCGGGCGCCCCAGATCATCAATCTGAATTTCGAAGCCGGAGTGAACCGCGCTCCATGCCCGGTTGGTGTTGAACAGATCTTGGTGCCCCGCGGCCTGTATGCGTTGCATGGTGGCCGCCGTTGGGTCTAGGAGGGGATCGCGGAAGCGTACGAAGATGCCGGAATTGCCGTTTGCGATGTCCAACGCCAGAATCTTGAACTCAGCCCGAAGAGTGAAGTCAGCGAAGGCGCTGCGGGTGTAGTAGAGCAGGCCAAAGTCGCTGCTGCCGTAGGTGCGGATCTCGCCATCGACGAGCGTGAAGCCGTTGGTATTCAGCGGGTTGGTGCGAGCCCAGTCGGTACTAAAGGATTTGGCGGTGCCATCGAAGAGTACCGTCCACGGCGGCCCCGGACTAAACGCTGCCGCGCGGGGCAGCACCTGATCGGCCAGGAGTGTGACGCTGCGCCGGGCAAGCGCCACCCCCGTGAGCATCGGGTTCGGTGACCCACTGGTCGGATGCAGCGCCGGCCCGACGACATAGCAGTTCGTGGTGTCGTGGATGCGGCCGAAATCGTTAGTGACGCCGAGCGCCGGATTGTCAT
>DATFQP010000442.1:0-5057 GCA_035264145.1 Propionibacteriaceae bacterium | reverse complement strand
TCTTCCGGCTTGGCCGCACTCAGCAGGCTGATCGTGGCGTCGACCCACTGCTGCGGTTCGGGGTCGAGTTGGCCGGAAGCGCTCAGCTTCTTCAATCCGGCCACGGTCGCCTTCTTGGCGACCGAACCGCTCGCCACCGCTGCATCTACAGCTGGGCACCCAATGCGGTAGGCGTCCTCAGGCTGGACGTCGGCCTGCGCGCAGGCAGCCACTGCCAGCAGCAACGCGGCTACGACGGCGGCAGCAAGACGGTGCACGAATCGAGGGTACGCGCATGGACCTTGCGGAGCCTTTGAGAAGCGGTCCTCTGGCAAGGGACGCCAGTGGCTCCGTGAAGTGCTGGGGAACTGCTGCGATGGCGGGCTGAACCCGCTACTTGTCAGCCTTCCTCACACCAGTGAAGGGCAGTGCGTGCCGGAATGGTGGTGGCATCGAGTGGTCAAGTGCCGCTTTCGTAGTCCCGAATGGCCCGCCGCAGCTCGTCCACGGCTGCCTCTATCTCTGCATCATCCGGATCTTGCGGCGCGAAGGTTCGGACTGCCGCATCCCACGAGCCGAACCAGCCGTAGAGAGCCAGCGCGGTGACGCCGAGCGCGAACAGGATCATGAAGATCGTCGTGACGGTAGTCGCGGCCATGTCCGGTGTCCCCCAGGAGCTGCCCGCCGCTACAGGTGCAGGCCGGGATAGAGCGGGTAGGCGTTCAGCAGCTCGGCAGACGCTGCCTTGGTGGCGTCGGCCACACCCTCGGCGAGGGTGTACTTCGCCTTGCCCGGCTGGCCGCTCGATGCGGTCGCCGGCGTGGTGCTCTTCAACACGTTCACGATCAGATCGGCGACTCGGTCGAACTCGTCGGCACCAAAGCCTCGAGTGGTCAGCGCGGGAGTGCCGATCCGTACGCCCGAGGTGTACCAGGCGCCATTGGGGTCGCTGGGAACAGCATTGCGGTTGGTCACGATGCCGGCGTCCAAGAGAGCCGACTCGGCCTGGCGGCCGGTCAGCCCGAAGGACGACACGTCGATGAGCACCAGGTGGTTATCCGTCCCGCCGGTCACCAGCCGGGCTCCCCGCCGCAGCAGCCCATCGGCCAGCGCATGGGCATTGTCGGCGATCGCCTGCGCGTACGTCCGGAATGCCGGTGTCCTCGCCTCGGCGAGTGCAACTGCCTTGGCGGCCATCACGTGTCCCAGCGGACCGCCCAACACCATCGGGCACCCCCGATCGACCGAGTCCGCAAACTCCTTGGTGGCCAGCACCAGACCACCACGCGGACCCCGCAAGGACTTGTGCGTCGTCGTCGTGACCAGATGCGCGTGGGGCATCGGATCCTCGTCACCGGTGAACACCTTGCCTGCCACCAATCCGGCGAAGTGTGCCATGTCCACCAGGAGTGTGGCGCCCACCTCGTCCGCGATCTCCCGCATGGCGACGAAGTTGATCCGTCGGGGATAAGCCGAGTAGCCGGCGATCAGAATCAGCGGCCGGAACTCGCGGGCAGCCGCGCGTACGGCGCCGTAATCCAGCAACTGAGTCTCCGGGTCGGTTCCGTACGAGCGCTGGTGAAACATCTTGCCGGAGATGTTCGGTCGGAAGCCGTGAGTGAGGTGACCGCCGGCGTCGAGGGACATGCCCAGCGCTCGCTGGTTGCCGAACTTGTGCCGAAGATCCTCCCACTGCTGTTCGGTCAGATCGTTGAGTCCTTTGACCCCTTGGACGGCCAGCTCGGGAAGCTCGATCCGGTTGGCCAAGATCGCCCAAAATGCCACCAGGTTGGCGTCGATACCGGAATGTGGCTGGGCGTAGGCGTACTCCGCGCCGAAGAGCTCCCGCGCGTGCTCGGCCGCAAGGGACTCGACGGTGTCGATGTTCTGGCAACCGGCGTAGAACCGATGCCCGACGGTCCCCTCGGCGTACTTGTCGGAGAGCCAGCTCCCCATGGTCAACAGCACGGCCGGCGAGGCGTAGTTCTCCGACGCAATCAGTTTCAGAGATGAGCGTTGGTCCGCCAGCTCCGCACGGGTCGCGTCGGCTATCCGTGGCTCGACCGACTCAATCACGGCAAGGGCTGACCGGTAGGCCTCCGACGCGGTCGCAGCGTAGTCGACGGGGGCGACGGGGGTGAGGGTGTCGGTCACAAAGACTCCTGAAGTGGCACGGCTCAAAACAATCTAGCGCTAATCGGTCCTATGCTGGCTGGACTTCTGCGGTCTGGGCGCTGACCGCGCCAAGTTCGGCCGAATCCGAACCGTCCTACGGCGCCCGCGCATCTCCCAGAGAGGAAAGCCTTGGGGATCCCCGCCGTTGCGGCCGCCTTCGCCGCCGGCACGTCTGCTGCACAGCGATCGGCGCCGTGGCGTGCTGCTCGTCGCTGGCGCCGGCGCGATGTTCGGTCTGGTAGCTGGGTTGCTCAAGCTGTTCCTGACCCAGGCGTCCTCGGGCTGGATCGACGGTTTCCCGCACTGGTCGCCGTGGGCGCTGCTAGCGGTCGGCGCCTGCGCGATCCTGCTCAATCAGCGCGCCTATCAGGTGGTTGAGCTTTCGGTGTCGGCTCCCGTACTGAACGTCGTCCAGGTGATTGTGGCCATCGGCTTCGGATTGATCGTCTTCGGTGAGCGACTGTCGGAGACGCCGGCGATTCTCGTCGCGGAGTTGGTCGGTTTGCTGTTGGTCATCCTCGGAGTGCAGCAACTGGCCAGTCATCACGGCCCGGCGGGCAACCGATCCACCAAGCATGCCGAGCCGGCCGGCAAAGCCTCGAACGCCAGGCAGGGAACCTCCTAGGTCCGGCGCTTTCGAATTTCGTACAGCGCAATACCGGCGGCTACCCCGGCGTTCAACGACTCAACCGCCGCCGTGATCGGGATAGACACCAGTGTGTCGCAGCTTTCCCGGACCAGCCGCGATAATCCGGCGCCCTCACTGCCCACGACCAACAGGAGAGGCCCGTCACTCTCCGAGAGCGCCGCAATGTCGGTCTGGCCGTCGGCGTCGAGCCCGACAAGGGTGAAGCCGGCATCCTTGTAGGACCGCAGCGTGCGATTGAGGTTGGTTGCTCGGGCGATCGGAACCCGAGCCGCCGCACCTGCTGAGGTCTTCCAGGCAGCTGCCGTCATCCCAGCGGAGCGTCGTTCGGGGATCAGGACGCCTTGGGCGCCGAATGCGGCCGCGGAGCGGACGACAGCACCAAGGTTGCGAGGATCGGTGATCGAGTCGAGAGCGACGATGAGCGGCTCCGCGACGTCCAACGCGGCAGCCATCAGATCGTCGGGATGCAGATAGTCGAAGGCTCGCAAGTGCAGGGCCACGCCTTGATGCATCGCCCCGCCGGTCAGCTGGTCCAACTCAACCCGGGTCACCAGGAGGAGGGCCGTGCCGCGATCGGCCGCCAGCTTCAGAATGTCGCGAAGCCGATCGTCGCGTTCGGCTCCTTCGGCCACATAGCCGGCCTTGATCGGAATGTCGGCCTCCATCGCCTCCAGCACCGGGTTGCGGCCCGCAACCCATTCAGCCCCTGAGCCGGGTCGTCCCGTCTGCGACGGGCGGAACCGGCGGCCGGGCCCTGCACCCCGTGAACCGCGACCGGAACTCAGCGAAGAGCCCGGCGTCGGGGCGACTTGGCTCGTCGCCTTCTTGGCGCGGTGCGCCGGGTGGTACGGCCGGTCCTCGGCCTTGGGCGTCGGACCCTTGCCCTCCAGGCCGCGACGTACTCGCCCCCCGGAGCCCGCGCCGTTGGATTTGCCCTTGCGGCGGACCGCACGTTTGCGCTGACTGTTACCCGGCATCACGCGACCTTCCAGCGGGGGCCTTGCGGTGTGTCCGACACCTCGACGCCGAGTTGAGCAAGTGAATCGCGGATGGCATCCGCGCTGGCGAAGTCCATTCTTTCCCGGGCAGCAGCGCGTTGCTTGAGCAGCTCGGCGACCAAGCCGTCCACCACGGCAGCCAGACGCTGTTGATCGCCCGCCTGCTGCCAAGCCTCGCTGGCTGGGTCCAGGCCCAAGATCGACAGCATGGCGTTCACCTCGCCCAGGCGAGCGGCAACCTGATCTTGGTCACCGGCATCAAGAGCGAGGTTGCCGTCCCGGACCACCGAGTGCAGTACAGCCACTGCGGCGGGCGTACCAAGATCATCGTTCATGGCGGCGACGAAGTCCGGCGGAACTCGATCCGATGCCGTCCCGACCAGGTCGGACGCGCGGCGAACGAAGTTGTCGACGCGCTCCAGGGCTGCGACGGATTCGGCCACCGCGCCGTCGGAGTATTCGATCGTGGAACGGTAGTGCGGCTGGAGCAGGTAGAGCCGTACGGCGCGGGCTGGGAAGCGCTTGATCACCTCGGAGACCAGGGCGCCGTTGCCGAGCGACTTGCTCATCTTCTCGCCGGCGGCGGTCAACAACGCGTTATGCATCCAATAACGGGCAAAGGCGCGACCGGCGGCGGTCGACTGGGCCAGCTCGTTTTCGTGATGGGGGAAGCGAAGATCAAGTCCGCCGCCGTGGATGTCGAACTCATCACCGAGATACTTGCCGGCCATGGCCGAGCACTCCAGGTGCCAGCCGGGCCGGCCGCGCCCCCACGGCGTGTCCCAGCTCGCCGTCTCCGGCTCGGATTCCTTGTGGCCCTTCCACAAGGCGAAGTCACGGGGGTCATGCTTGCCGCGCGGATCGGAGTCCCCGGCGGGCTCCATGTCCTCGATCTTCTGCCGGGACAACGAACCGTACGAGGGCCAGGATTTCACATCGAAGTAGACGTCACCCGAGCCGTCGTCGGCAGGGTACGCGTGACCGCTCTTGATCAATTCTGTGATCATCTCGATCATTTCGGGCACGTGCCCGGTGGCCCGAGGCTCGTAGGTGGGCGGCAGGCAGCCGAGCGCCGCGTACGCGTCGTGCAGCTCGAGCTCGAAGCGGTAGGCGTGGGCGAACCAGGGGATGCCGGCCTCAGCAGACTTGATCAAGATCTTGTCGTCGATGTCGGTGACGTTGGCGATGACGGTGACCTCGTGGCCGCACCAGGTAAGCCAGCGGCGCAGCACGTCAAAGACGACTTCCTTGCGAAT
>DATFQP010000441.1:0-17296 GCA_035264145.1 Propionibacteriaceae bacterium | reverse complement strand
GATCTGTGAGTGTGGGGGTGGCTGGTCTGGGACTGGCTGGTCAGGATGGTTCTGGTCGCGTTGTCTGGCGTGTGACTCTCGAAGCTATTGGCCCGTCTTGGCGGTGTCTTTCTGTTGAATTGTCCGCGTTGGGGATCGCGGCCGGCGCCGTCCGGCCCACCTCGGTGACCTGATCAGGAGACTGCCCGACCCGTTGGGTCGTGGCCCATCACAGATATGCCCCGACGTGACCTCTTCCCGGACTGACGCCGGCCGCTTGGTGACCGACACACCATGTCCCGTTACCAGGAAGGAACGTCGATCACCCATGTCGATCGTCGCGCATACCCACCCATTCGTCATCGGCGTTGATGCCCACGCCCGCACCCACTCGTTGGCGATCTTGGCCTGTCCCACTGGCGAGGTCATCGATGAAGGGCAATTCCCAGCAACTGCCGCAGGACTGCAGCGCGCCGTCGCCTGGGTTGGGCGTCGCACAGATGGCGACCTCGACACGTTGTGGGTGGTCGAGGGCGTGGGCACGTACGGCGCCCGCCTGGCCCGTGCCGCAGCCGACGCGGGATACCTCGTCTCCGAGGCCGCCCGGATGAACGCCCGCGCCAACCGCGGCGTCGGCAAATCCGACCCTCTCGATGCTCGCCGCATCGCACAGGCCGTCCTGCCACTTGAGGTGACGCAGCTGCGTCGGCCTCGAGCCGACGACGGCGTGCGCGCCGCGGTGCGAGTCCTCATCGCCTCGCGGGATCACCTCAGCGCTGAACGGACCGCCGCGATCAACGCGTTGACAGCCTTGCTGCGGGTGGCCGACCTCGGGATTGACGCCCGCAGGGCACTCACCGGCGGCCACATCGCCACGGTCGCCGCGTGGCGTACTCGTGAGGAGGCGCTCGCGCCCAAAGTTGCCCGCGCCGAGGCTGTCCGGCTCGCGAAACGAGTCCTCGCTGCCGACCATGAGCTGGCGGCCAACGCCAAGCAGATGACCGCACTCCTCAACGACAGCCCCGCGCGCAAGCTCCTCGACCAGCCCGGCATCGGACCAGTGACCGCCGCAGTCGCTCTTGCTGCGTGGTCCCATCCCGGACGGGTCCGGTCCGAAGCCGCCTTCGCCAGCCTCGCCGGCGTGAACCCCATCCCAGCCTCGTCCGGGAACACCGTCCGCCACCGCATCAACCGCGGCGGCGACCGCCGGTTGAACCGCGCCCTGCACATGGCCGTCGTGACTCGCATGCGGACGGACGCAAGGACCCGCACCTACATCGAGAAACGAACCGCTGAAGGACGCACCCTGCGAGAGATCCGCCGCTGCATCAAGCGCTACCTCGCCCGCCAGATCTACCGCCAGCTCAACGCTACCCAGACCACGCCTCAACCAGGTTGACAAACATAGGAGATTCAAGAGATAGAAGCCGGCTGACACGCTTCGCATCGGGCGAAGCCCGGGGAGTTCGTGGCGGATGAGGTATCGCTGCTTCTGCGTGAACAGCCCTATCACGTGCGCTGTCTCATAGCGCGATCGCGTCGGCTGGCCGCCGGGCCTGCCGATGGTGTGGCAGGCGTTTTGCGCCGGTGATCTAGACGCCGAACAAGTGCGGATCATCGACCGGGTGGCTCGCCGAGCTGGCGAAAACCACACCTTGGTGGCAATAGATGAACAGGTGGTGGAGGCGGCCCAGACCCGGTCACCCAAGCAGCTCTGCTCCTGGCTGATGCGCCTTATAGTGCGACTGGAGCCGACGGCGTTCGAACGGCGCCACCGGCGGGCGCTTGCCGAGCGGCGGGTAACGATCTTCCAGGGAGCCGATGGCATGGGCTACGTCACCGGCGAGGTGTCGGCCGCCGATGCTGCGGCTATCGATGCAACCCTCTGCGCCGTAGCGCGCAGCCTCAGCAAGGACGATCCAAGGAGTCAGGAGCAGCGCCGCTCTGATCTGCTCGCCGATCTGCTGCTCAGCCGTCTCTGCCTCGAGGAATCGCACTCCGACGACAACGCCGAGTGGCTGGAGATGGAGGAGATCGATCCAGACACCGGAGAGCTGCTCGCCACTCAATTGAGGCGCGTCGACGCGGACGGCGAAACGATCGAAGAATCGCAAGATGGGAAACCGGGACCGCCGCTCGTGGAGCCGGTGCGGATTCCACCCAAACACGGGCGGCCCTGCGCATCGGTGTTGTGGTGCCGCTGACCAGCCTTCTCGATCTGGATGACACACCCGCCGAGTTGGTTGACCGATCGGCGTCGATCCAGGCCGAGGAGCTCCGTCAGCTGATCTCCGACACCCTTGGTCCCGACAGGACCAGCCACGACGACGTCTTGTTCACCCGGCTACTGACAGATTCCGGCGGTCGGTTGCTTGAGCTGACCGAGCTCGGGCGGTTCGCGTCGCGACGGCTGGCTGAAGTGATCACGCTTAGAGCGGGCACCTGCCGGTTTCCCACCTGCAGCGTGCCGGCCGATCGATGTGATCTCGATCATCATGATCCGTGGCCACGAGGCGGGACCTCAGCAGCGAATCTGGATCCGCTGTCTCGGCAACACCACCGAGCGAAACCGTTCGCATGGCTCGCCAGCATCCGGGACGACGACACAGTCGAGTGGACCTTTCCCAACGACCAGCGTTACCGCTGCACCGATGAACCGATGTCTGTCGGTGGCCGGCTCGTTGTCTAGCGACTCCCCGATCTGTCCGGCCGCCTTTGGAGACGACTAGAAGGAGACCGGCACGTACGACTGCACCGGATTGGGCCGCTTGATCCGCCCCGTGGTCAGCCGCTCCGCCACGAGGAACGCCAACTCCAGCGATTGATTTCGATTCAGACGGGGGTCACACAGCGTCTCATAACGACTGGCCAGATCCGCCTCGACAAGATCATCACTGCCGCCGACACACTCGGTGACGTCATCTCCGGTCAGCTCCACGTGAACCCCTCCCGGCCACGTGCCCAACTCTTCATGCACGTCGAAGAAACCGTTGAGCTCCTCGATGACATCGGAGAACGCCCGAGTCTTGTAGCCGTTACGAGCCTCGAAGGTATTGCCGTGCATCGGATCGCATACCCAAGCCACCTGGCGACCGCTGGCGGTGACCTTTGCCACGATGTCGGGCAGCACATCGCGCACCTTTGCCGCCCCGATGCGCGTGATGAACGTGATCCGGCCCAATTCATGATCAGGATCCAGCCGGTCGGCCAGCTCCAGAGCCGTGTCGGCCGTCGTTGTCGGCCCCAGCTTGACGCCGAGCGGATTGCGGACATGACGCATCAGCTCCACGTGCGCGCCGTCCAGCTGACGGGTACGCTCACCGATCCACAAGAAGTGGCCGGACGTGTCGTAGGGCAGACCGGTACGCGAGTCGATCCGGGTCAACGCGTGCTCGTACTCCAGCAGCAGTGCCTCGTGCGACGAATAGAAGTCGACTGTCCGGAACACATTGTCGTCGATTCCACAAGCCACCATGAAGGCCAGTGCACGATCGATCTCGTTGGCGAGATTCTGGTATTGCACGCCGGCGGCTGAGTTCTTGACGAAGTCGGCATTCCAGCTGTGCACGCTGCGCAGGTGTGCGAATCCACCGGTGACGAACGCGCGGGTCAGGTTGAGGGTGGCGGAAGAGGCGTGGTACGTGCCGAGCAGCCGTTGAGGATCTGGTTCGCGGGCGTCCGCGGTGAAATCCGCTCCGTTGACCGCGTCACCGCGGTATGCCGGCAACGAGACCCCGTTCCGGCTCTCCATGGCAGAGCTGCGCGGCTTGGCGTACTGACCCGCCAGCCGCCCGAGCTTCACGATCGGCACCTGCGCGGCGTAGGTGAGGACGACGGCCATGGATAGCAAAGTCCTCAACTTGCCCTGGATGTTGGCGGCTGTGACGCCTTCGAAGGTCTCGGCGCAGTCACCTCCCTGCAGCAGGAAGGCCTCGCCGGCAGCGACGCTGCCCATCTTGATCCGCAAGTCGTCACATTCGCCGGCGAAGACCAGAGGCGGAAGCTTACGCAGCCGAGTGATCACCTCTGAAACCTCGGTCTGATCGCTATATATCGGCTGCTGAACCGGGTTCAGGGCGTGCAGCGCATCCAGCGATGGGAACCCGAGCGCATCTGGCACGCAGACACTGTAGACGGCTGCCGTCGGCCCAACCCTCGTTTTTCCAGGCGATGGACCCTGCGGCACCAGGAGAAAATCGCGAAATGCCGCGTATTTATGTGCGACGACGGACATCGATTTGGCGGCGCTCGACCTGCGCAACTGGCCCGGGGCAACCTCTGCTTGACTAGCTTGGCCAAACCCTCGGTGGTTCACGCTTGCGGCGAAACCTCGTCCGCTTCACGAGCGGCCGAGTCCCGAGCAGCGGCTGCCTTGGCCACAGGCGCGTAGACATCGACATACTCCTGACCCGAGAGTTCCATGATCGCGTACATGATCTCGTCAGTGATCGAGCGCAGGATGAAACGGTCCTCGCTCATCCCCTCATAGCGGGAGAAGTCCAGCGGTGTACCGAAGCGCACGGTCGGGCTGACGACCTTTGCGATGATCTTGCCCGGCGGGGCGATGAGATCGGTTCCGATGATGGCCGAAGGAATGACCGGCACCTTGGCCAGCAACGCGAGTCTGGCCACGCCGGTCCGGCCCTTGTACAAGCGGCCGTCATGACTGCGAGTCCCCTCGGGATAGATGCCGAACAGCTCGCCGCGCTGCAGCACCTTCAGGCCCGCGCGCAGCGCGCCTTCGGATGCCCGCCCGCCGGTGCGGTCGATCGGCACTTGTCCGGTGCCGGCGAAGAAACGCTTCTGAGCCCAGCCTTTGATACCGGCACCGGTGAAGTAGTCAGACTTCGCCACGAAGGTGACCCGCCGGTCCAAAGCAATGGGCATGAAGAGCCAGTCGGCGAATGAGAGATGGTTGCTGGCCAGGATGGCTGCACCTCGCGCGGGAACGTTTTCGACGCCTTCCTCGACCGGCTGGAAAATCTTGCGGATTGCAGGTCCCAGTACAACATTCTTCAACACCCAGTAGATGCCGCGGCCGCCTCCGTGACCCAAATCGGCTGCAGCCTTGGCCGCTGCATCGACCGAGACGAGCCGACTGCTCACGCCGGCACGGTCCTCTCGGCCTCATCCTCTGGAGGGCGGCCAGGTGGTGCAGCTTTCTTGGGCAGGCTCGGCGCACTGCGCCCCTCCCCCGGCCGACTTGCGACCTTTGCGTCGAACGCCTTGCCTTCCTTGATCGCCGCTTTGACCGACGACGCGTACGCATCGACATAAACCTGACCGGACAGTTCCATGACGGCATTCATGATCTCATCAGTGATCCAGCGGAGCACCTCACGATCGTTGCCGGCGCCTGCGTAGGCGCGAAAGTCCATCGGCCTACCGATCCGGATGCTTGGGCGCCAAATGGTGGGAATGCCCAAAATCCCGGAGCGCCTCAGCTGGGTGTTGATCATGGCCACCGGGATCACCGGCACACCGGCCTGCAGGACGAGCCGCGCAACACCGGTCTTTCCCTTATAGAGGCGCCCATCCGGGGATCGGGTGCCTTCGGGATAGATGCCCAGTAGACCGCCGGCCTTGAGCACGCCAAGGACACCTTCCATGCTGCCCGCGCTGGCGCGTCCGCCGGAACGATCCATCGGCAGCTGACCGATGCTGCGAAGAAACCAGCCGACGATCCGACCGCCGACTCCCCGGCCGTGAAACAGCTCTACCTTGGCGGGAAAGGTCAGTCGGCGCTTGATCATGGCCGGCAGGATGAACGTGTCACCGGCGGCAATGTGGTTGCTGACCAGAATGGCAGGTCCAGCGTCCGGTAGGTTCTCCTCGCCCTCGACCCAAGGCCGGAAGAGAAGCCGGACGAGTGGCGCAAACATCGCCCATTTGAAAACCCAGTACAGCAACGGCGGCCCTCCGCGTCTCCCGTCCATGGCGCGTTGCGCCGCATGTTCGCAGCCCAAGCCGGACAGCCGAGAGCCTATCGGTCCTACGATGCACGAGTGAGAGTCGCGCCGCAGCGAGCCTTCGGGCCGATTGCCCGGCCTTGGCAGCGTGACCGGCGACCGCCAGACATGGCGACCGTTCGACCCCATGCGGAGCCCTATTACTCGGGCGACGGGCGGCTCGGCGTGCTCGTACTGCACGGGTTCACGGGGTCCCCCCGCTCGGTACGCCCCTGGGGCGAGCATCTCGCCAGCGAGGGCTTTCGGGTGGCCGTTCCCCGGCTGCCCGGGCACGGAACCACCTGGCAGGACCTGAACACGACGACCTGGGAAGACTGGTATGGCGCGGCGGAGAAGGAGTTCAGCACCCTGACGGCCAGCTGCGATCAGGTGTTCATCGCTGCGCTTTCCGTGGGTTCGTCGCTGGCCTTCCGGTTGGCTGAGCAGTACGGCGAGCAGGTCGCGGGCTTGAGCGTGGTAAATCCCATCGTCAACCAGCGAGATATTCGGCTTCGGCTCCTCCCCTGGTTGCGTTGGGTGCTGCCGTCGTTCCCCGGAGTGATCAACGACATCGCCAAGCCCGGCCAGGATGAGGGCGGTTATGGTCGATTGCCACTCGACGCTTTGTACTCGCTGGTCTTGGCGGGGCCACAGCTGCGAGCCGACCTCCCGAAAGTCACTTCTCCGCTGCTGATCTTCAGGTCGAACGTGGACCACGTAGTCGACACGACGTCGCTGCCGTTGATCCTGAGCAAGGTGAGCTCGACAGACGTGACCGTCGTCAAGCTGGAACGCAGCTATCACGTCGCCACCATGGACCACGACGCGGAGGAAATCTTCACCAGGAGCAGCAGCTTCTTTCGCCGTCTGGAAAAGGGCCGAGATGGCACCCACTGACGATGGGCCCCTGCATAACGGAATGTCCGATGACGCGATCGATCGGGCCTTCGCCGAGCTCGTAGCCGGCTACCACCTGACCGCCGACCGATCCGATGCACCGGTGTCGGAGCACAAGTCCGAGCAGCGGCCGCCCGCCGGCGGGCGATCGGAGGCGATCGAGCTGGCACCTGCAGCCGAGCTTGAAGAACGCTTCATTCCCCCACCGGTGGAACCGCTGCCCCGGCTGAGCGCATTGACCCTTCTGGGCTGGAGCGGCATCGGCTACGCCGCGGTGTTCGTGCTGGTCACCGCAGTGGGAATTCGGTTGCCACCGTTGGCGGGTTGGCTCGCGATCGGCGGATTCGTGACCTCGTTCGCGATCTTGGTCAGCCAACTGCCCCGATCTCGGCCTCCCGGCGACGGGGCGGTGCTCTGAAGACCCTGACTACCGGCCGAAGCGAGCAGCCGCGTGTGCCCGACGCTCCTTGAGCCGCCGGCGTACCTTGCGCTTGTTGCGCCGAGGCCAGAATCCGAATCGCGCGGACTCGGGAGGCTCGACGATCGCACGCCGCGCCAGATCGGCGGCTCCGATCAAGCCGGCGTCGTTGCCGAAGTGCGCGAGCACCAGCCGCGCTTCGGGCCGGAACCCTCGACCGGTCAACGTCCGGGAAAAAGCCTGCCGGGCCGGGACGAGCAGCAGATCGCCGGCCGCACTGACGCCACCTCCAATTACCACGACTTCGGGATCCAGCGCGGCCGCCAGGTCGGCGATGCCTCGACCGAGCCAGGTACCGACGTCGGCCAGCAGTTCGATGGAATTCGGCTCGCCGGCAACCGCCGCCGCGGTCACGTCCGGCCCGGTGATCTTGTCCGGATCCCCGCCGGCCATCTCCAGCAACCGGAAGGCCTGCGGTGAATTCGTCTGAGCCAGTGCCCGGGCCTCACGAACCAGAGCGTTGCCGGACGCGTATTGCTCCCAGCAGCCCCGATTTCCGCACTCGCACCAGTGCCCGTCCGGGACGCTGATCATGTGGCCCCACTCCCCTGCCATCCCGTAGGTGCCACGGAACAGCTGACCGCCGATCACCAGTCCCCCGCCGATCCCCGTACCCAATGTGATGCAGACCAGGACCGATGACCCCCGCCCGGCGCCGAAGCGGTATTCGGCCCATGCTGCTGCATTTGCGTCGTTGTCGACGATCAGCGGCAGGTCGATCCGCTCCGAAAGGCGCGCCCTCAATGGCTCAGCCCGCCAGGCCAGATGGGGCGAGAAGGCGACAATGGCCTGACCGTTGTCCACCCAGCCGGCCGCTCCGATGCCCACCGCCTCGGCTCGGTGATGGGCTCGCAGTCGTTGTACAGCCGACAAGATCGCTTCCTCGACCGCCCGGGGGCTGTGGGAGGGTGTCGACTCCTGCAGCCGCTCGACGATGACGCCATGCTCGTCCACTGCTCCGGCCGCGACCTTGGTCCCGCCGATATCGACGCCGATGCTGACGGCCGGCGGCAGGAGCGGCCGCTGTGCGCTGCGGAGCCCGGCGACTGAGGAGCTGGTCAGCTTTCCACCCTTCGCTTCAGTCCCTGGAGCGCGCCATCGATGATCGACTTCTCGGCCTTGCGCCGGAACATGCCGATCATGGGCAGGTTGGGGTCGACTGCCAGGTTGTAGGTGACCGTCGTGCCGTCACCGCGCTGCTCGAGGACATATGAGCCATCCATTGCCTTCAACAAGGTGCCTTCGACCAGATGCCAGGTGACCGTGCTCGGTTGCCATTGGTAAGCCAACACGTAGTCGTCCTTGACCAGTGGATGATCCAGTACCATCCGAACCGTGTCGGCCTTGCCTGCCGATGAGGTGAGCACCTCGGCGCTTTTCATCGAATCAACCCACTCGGGGTAGTGCTCGAAGTCGGCGATCACGGCCATCACCTGCGCCGGCGCGGCATCGATGTCGATGCTGGCAGTCGTCTGATCCGCCACAGGCTCAGCGTAGCTGCGAGGGTCATAGCTCAAGGGCACGCCGCAGGAGGGCTCCAGCGCGCGCCCTGCCGAAGTGCTTTTCGACCATGGACCGGCCGGCCGCGCCCATGGTGACCGCGAGTTCGCGATCCCTGAGCAGAGTCGTGATCTTTCTGGCAAGGTCGACTGGGTCCCGCGGGTCGACCACGAAGCCGGTCTTTCCGTGCCGGACCGTCTCGGGCGCTCCCCCGGAGTCGCCGATGATCACCGGCAGTCCGCAGGCCGCCGCCTCGAGGGCAGCCAACCCCAGCCCTTCGGGGTTGAGCCCTCCCAGCCGAGTACGGACTGGCAGCACGAAGAGATCCGCCTGCTGCAACGCAGTGATCACCTCTGCCCGGGGCATCGCCCCTGCCATTCGTACGGTTCCCCGCAGATCGAGATCACTGATCATGGACGTCAGCCGCGGTCGGTCCGGCCCATCTCCGACCAAGATCAACTCGCCGGCACCCGACGCGGCGCGCTCTTCAAGGACCAACCGCCAGGCCCGGAGCAGCGTTGAAAGACCTTTCTGCGGAACGAACCTGCCGACCGCGATGGACCGAGAACTGTGCCGCCTGTTCCGCTGTGCAGGTACGAACCGGGTGGTGTCCACGGGGGGCGGGAGGCGCAGCAATCGGGCCCGGGCCGACGCGCTGAGCGCACGCCCGACGCGGGCGGAGGTGTAGCGGGAGATCGTCGTCAGGTGATCGCAGCCGTCGCCGATCCGGCGCAGTAGTTGGCGGGAGCCGGGAAGAGCCGCCCACCATGTCTCGTGGCCATGCGTCAAGGCAATGATTCGTTGCGCACCGGCGCGCCGCAAGCGGGGCGCCAATAGGCCAAGAGGAGCGGCTGCACCGAAGATCACGCGCGTGGCGCCGCAGCGCCGCAGGACGTCAGCGGTCCGGTCCGCGAGCCGCCTGGTCGGCAACAGGAGTGAGCCGTCGCGGATGACCGGATATCGGCGGTCCCCGTCGCTACCCGCGCCGCTAGGGGGTCCGGACGCATAGACCACAACGTCGAAGTCCAATAGCTCACAGATGTCAGAAACGAACGACTCGATGCCTCCGATTCGCGGAGGAAAGTCGTTCGTGATGATCAGTGTGGAGGCCATCTCCTCAACTACTCACCGACGACAGATACCGACGCCAATCTGCGACGAACTTCCCGGCCGAGACGTTCAGTACCGAGCGGGCCGCCTGATCGAGGGTGCTGCCTCGATCGAGTTGTCGGTACAGCTGACCCAGCTGTCGAGGAGAGTACTTCTCCGCGACGTAGCGGCAGGCCAGCCACGCCTCGGTGTAGGCCAGATCGACGCCATCCTCGGACGTGTGAAACCGGTCGTCTTCTGGGAGAGCCCTCGGCAGCCGACCGGCCTGCACCAGGGCCACCAGTGGGGCCGCCGCCCGACGGGCGTTGGGATATGCGCTGTACGCGACCTGATCCGCCAGTCCCTCCACCACCCACGCGGGCGCCGGCGAATCGACCGAGTGGGTAGCCATGTGCGTTGCCTCGTGAGCAACCAGAACGCTCACTCCCACCAGGGTCAGCTTGCTGCTCACGATCGGGTTCACCACGATGTGAACCGGAGCCGTCGCCGGGTCGAGGCCTACGGCCCGGGTTACAGCGGCGGTGTGGTCGACTGATGGACCCCGAGCGCCGAGCACTTGCTCGAATGCCTCCGATGAGCCTGGCACCTCTAGGACCAGACTGCCCGACCAGTCTCGGACAACGCCTGCCACGGAGGGGCGGATCTTGGTGGTGACGGCGTCCGCCGATCGAGCCCACCGGTTCGGCGCGTTGATGGCCTTGCTGACCAGTGCCGTCACCTGCGGTGTGCGTTCGACGCGCACCGCCTCCAACCACCACAGCGGGAGCGGTGCGGGCTGCTGCCCGTTTCCGGGGATGTCAGTGGTGCCGGCAAGCCGAGTTTGCTGCCCCTCCACGACCATGGTCAGCCAGACGGTGTGCTCCGCAGGTGCCGCCTCTGACGGCAACTGCCAGCGCAGCACTGCCTCCTGCACCCAGCTCCCATCACCGAGTTCACGATGGCGGTCGCCCGGCAGATGTGCGAAGCGAGGGCGGACCGTCAGCTGGAGGGTGCTCAACGGGAGAACCCTGAGATTCTCGAAAATCATCTGCGCGCGGGGTCGGAAAGCAGAATCCCGCGTGCTGACCATCGAGGTGAAGGCCGCGCGGTCACCCGCCCGAGCGGCATTGAAGA
Organism: Propionibacteriaceae bacterium; assembly: GCA_035264145.1. Lineage (GTDB taxonomy): Bacteria > Actinomycetota > Actinomycetes > Propionibacteriales > Propionibacteriaceae > Microlunatus. The sequence goes on along the minus strand of DATFQP010000441.1, from coordinate 6,271 downwards.
GCTGGTCCAGAACGGTCTGGGTCTGAAGGGTGCGCGCACGGACTTGGGTGGCCACCGACATTTCCGGGGTCGGCGGCTCTGGCGAGGTCGCCGCGCCCGACCGGCACCCGGCCAGGACCAGGCTCGAGATAAGGGCGACCGCCACGACGCGGATCAGTTGCGAGGTCGCAGCTGATCCGGTGTGACCGATGTTGCTCTTGGTCAGCCCGGCCGACGTGCACCCGCGTAGGGCATGTAGGACATCTTGATGTACTCCACCGATGATCCGGGATTCGGCGCATGGATGACCATCCCGTTTCCGGCGTACAGAGCCACATGGCTGAGCCCGCTGTAGAAGAAGACCAGGTCACCGAGTGCGAGCTCGGACTTGGACACGGCACGCCCGACCCCGTACTGCGCTTGCGAGGTCCGCGGCAAAGTCACTCCGGCAGCCTTCCAGGACGCAGACGTCAGGCCGGAGCAGTCGTAGGAGTTCGGACCGGCGGAGGCGAACTGGTACGGCTTCCCGAGCTGGGCCTTGGCGAAGGCGAGCGCCGTTGCTCCGCGACCGCTGCCGGTCGAGGCAGGTATCGATTCCCGCGTGTCACTCCGCGAGCTGGACTTGGAGCTGGACCTCGACGTGGACTTCGACCGCGTGGGGGCGCCGTTGTCGCTGGCCTTCTCCGCCTCCTTGCGGGCCTCAGCCGCAGCCCTACGCTTCTCTTCGGCGATCCGGCGGCGTTCTTCGGCGGTCAGCCGCGCCAGCACGGCTTTGGATTCGCTGATCTTCTTCTCAGATGCGGCCCGGAGGTTCTTCAGCTCCTTCTCCTGCTGCTCCAAGGCGGCGACATCAGCCTCGGTGGACTCCTCCAGCTCAGCTAGATCGGCCTGCTGCTGCAGGTAATCCTGAAGGACCGAATTCTGATTCTCGCTGACCTTCTCCACGGTTGAGACCTGGCTCAGAAAGCCGTCCGCATCGGTGGTGAAGAACAGCTGCGCAGTCGCATCGAGATCGCGGTTCTGGAACCGGGCGAGTGCCACTTGACCGACCTGTCGCTTCATCCGGCTGACTTTGGCGTCCTGTGTGGCCACATCGGCCTTCTTAAGCTCGAGCTTCTTCCGGCCCCGGTCCAGCTCTTCCTTGACACCGACATACTGCTGGTCCATCGCCTCGGCCTCGGTCTGCAAGGCGGTGATCTGGGCCTTCGCATCTTCCACAGTCAGCGGCGGGTCTCCTGCGGCGGGCGCGCCGGTGGAGACGAGCAAAGTCGCGGTCATGGCGGCCGATGTCAGGCCGAAAATCGCCGTACGAAGGGTCCGGTGGCGTTTTGAGGCGCCCGGGGCGCTATTCATGCGTGTTAGCAAGCGGCCAATCCCTTTCCTCGTCACCCGACCGTCAGTGATAGGCATGGTCGAGTGCGCGCGAAACTTCCCCCGAACCAGCCGACTCAAACAGCGTGCCCCAGGCTAGGTCACGAAATGGTCACTGAGCAAACCGTCGGCTCGAATATGACCGCGATGTGATCGGTTGGGTTACCTAGGCGTAATCCTGCTCGCCCGATGGCAACGAAACTGATCGTGCCGGACGAGCGCCGGCAATGAGGCGCAGCGGCGGCACGAGACCCTGCTCGGCCAGCGCGGACAGCGTCGCCTGCTCCTCGGCGTCCAGATCAACCGCTCCGCTCGGAGGACCAAGCAGCACCGTGATCACGCAATCCTGGCAGGCGGGACCGCGCGTCATGCACCGGTCGCAGTCGACGTGCAACACACCCATCCTGGTCGTCCCTCTCATGTCCGCCGCCCGCTGCCTTTCCAGCCACTGCGGTCAACTGTGACGGAGGGGTCCGACAATTTATTGCATGTGCCGACATCGGGGTAGATTGAGGCGCAGCTTGGGGCTCAGCGTTCGACTCAGGGGAAATTGTGGCTAAGGCACGACGAGCAAAACAAAGCACTGCAAGGGTTCTCGTACCCCTAGTGGCTGGTTTGGTCCTGCTTCTCGGCGCCGGTGTCGCGGCCTGGCAATTGTGGCCGGATGGATCAACGACCTCCGCTCAGCCCCAGTCCTCTGCCACTGTCTCGCCGGCAGAGAGCACATCTGCGTCGCTTGCCAGCGCCACACCGAGCCCGACGCCCACCACCGAGGCGAGCAAGACTGTCGACGCGAGCACCGCCAAGGCTCAGCAAGCTCTGGAAGCGTGCAAGCAGAAGGTGTCCGCCGGTGACAAGGTCATCGAGGAAGCGAAGACGGGGGTTGGCCACTGGGCCGCTCACGTCGAGGCTCAACGGCTGGCTGACGAGGGGGAGATCGATCTCGATGAGATGAAGGCGCGATTCAAGGAGACCCGCTTGAAGGGCCCCGGGGATCAGAAGCGCTATCGCGATGCAGTCAACGCGTATGAGGAACAAGACTGCTCCGCAGTTGAGGACGGGGTCAAGGCCATCGCAGCTTCGCTCGAGAAATGCGCGAGCAGGAGTTCCGATCAGGAACCCGTCATGTCCGCGGGAGCCAAGGGGATGAAGGACTGGGCTTCGCATCTAGCGGCGATGCAGCGCAACAAGATGGGCCATGTCGCCGACCCGCAAGGAGTGTGGCTCCGTGCCTACCGGGCTGCTCCAACCAACATCAACGGGTTCGAGGACGCGATTGATAACTACCATCCGCCGAGCTGCTAGCTGACACTGGAGGCGATGCCTCGGCGCCGATGCGATTGAGTGTCGGAGGTTGTCTCTAGCGTTTTGGGCATGGCGGGGTCCCACGCGCAGGGTCGCGGTGCCAGCGGATCGAGTCAGGCGTCGTTCGAGGATCTTGGCACGCACCTATCCGAGGTGACGTTCTGCGTTGTCGATCTGGAAACGACCGGAGGCGCTGAGACTGATTCGATCACCGAGTTCGGCGCCGTTAAGGTCCGTGGTGGAGAGGTGCAGGGTGAGTTCCAGACCCTGGTCAACCCTCGAACCCACATACCCCCACTCATCGCGGTGCTGACCGGCATCACCAACTCCATGGTGGCCAACGCCCCTGTCCTGGCAACGGTGCTGCCCACTTTCCTGTCCTTCGCCGAGAGCACGGTGATCGTGGCCCACAATGCGCCCTTCGATGTGGGTTTCCTCCGGCGGTCCTGCGATCAGCTGGGATATCCCTCGCCGCGCTGGCCGGTGATCGACACGGCGGCGCTCGCCCGCCAGATATTGCTCCGTGATGAAGTGCCCAATTGCCGCTTGGCGACCCTGGCCCGGCATTTTCAGGCGACAACAACGCCAAATCACCGTGCCCTGGTCGACGCCCGGGCCACCGTGGATGTGCTTCACGGTCTGATCGAGCGCGTCGGCAATCTCGGCGTACACACCATCGAGGACCTGCAGGAGTTCGCTCGGCGGGTATCTCCGCAGCGGCGCGCGAAACGCACGTGGGCAGCGGATCTGCCCAATGAGCCTGGTGTCTATCTCTTCGTGGCCGAACACGAGGAGACCCGACATGTGCTTTACGTCGGGAAGTCGAAGAACATTCGCAAGAGGGTGCGGAGCTACTTCACCGCTGCGGAGAAGCGTTCCCGGATCGATGAAATGGTGCGGTTGTCCACTGGAGTGGAGGCTGTTCCCTGCCGAACCGGGCTGCAGGCCGATGTGGTGGAGCTCCGACTGATTGCAAGCCACGCGCCGAGATACAACAAGCGGTCGAAGTTTCCGGAGCGCATTTCCTGGATCAAGATCACTCAGGAAGCCTTTCCGCGGCTGTCGATTGTTCGCTCGGTGCGGGACGACGGCGCCAGCTACTTCGGTCCGTTCGCACACCGACAAGGATGCGAGGACGTCGTGTTCGCCATCTACGACGGCTTTCCTCTCCGCCAATGCACTCCGCGGCTCAGTGCATCGTCTCCGATGTCGGCATGTGCGCTGGCCGGCATGGGTCGCTGCAGCGCGCCTTGTGACGGGACGATCTCCGAAGACGGCTATGCGGTGGTGGTCGAGCAGGTGCGATCCGCACTCTCGACCGACGTGCGACCCGCGGTCAGTGGATTGCAGGACCGGTTGTCCCGGCTCATCGATCAGCAGCGGTTCGAGGAGGCGGCCACCATCCGGCGGCGGCTCGAGACCCTGACGCGCACGGGTTACCGGTTCCATCGGGTGCGTAGCCTGGCGCGTTGTCCAGAGATAGTCGCCGCCCGCCGGAATGGCTCAGATTGGGATATTCACGTGATCCGCTACGGCCGGCTGGCCGGTACTGGAGTGGCCAAACCGACCGATGTTCCGCAAGCGGTTGCCCGAACGGTACGGACAACTGCCGAGACAGTGGCCCAGCCGCTCGATCCTTTGCCTGCAGCCGGCATTGAAGAAACGGAGCGCATTGCCGACTGGCTAGAGCAGCCCGGTGTTCGGATCATCGACATCGTGGGTGACTGGGCCTGGCCGCTGCATGGCGTGCTGAGCCAGGAGAACCTCATTCGGCACGCGCTCGGGTCGCGTGCCGCCGGCCTGACCGAGCCGGTGAACTCCCTAGGATGAGCGGGTGATCACCGCCATCGTGTTCATCCGGGCTGATGTGTCCCGAATACCGGAGGTGGCTGAAGAAATTGCCGGCCTCCCCGCAGTCAGTGAGGTCTACTCGGTGACAGGTGCGATCGACCTCATCGCCATGGTTCGGGTCTCCGACCATGAGCAGATTGCCGACGTCGTCGCCGACCGCTTGAACAAGGTGCCTGGTGTGGTGAGCACCGAGACCCACATCGCGTTCCGGGCGTACTCCGCGCACGATCTGGAAGCTGCATTCTCGCTGGGAAGTTGACGGCAGCCAGGCCCAACGGCCCTGTAGGACTCAGAAGAAGGCGATCTTGGCCACCACGGCGACCAGGCAAACCAGCATGATGCCGAGCAGGCCGAGGATTTGAATGACACTCCGATTGCGCCTCGGGGCAAAGGCCAGGATGTTGCCGACCAGAGCACCCACCGTGATGCCGCCGATCAAGGTCAGCCATCCCATGCTCGAGAAGTTGATCAGAACGCTGTAGAGCACGAGCAGGACGAGCAGCCCGACGTCGGCGCGTATGTCTTCTCGGGTTTTGAGCTTGCCGACCGCATTTGCGGCAAGAAGGCCGACCACGGCCGCGCCCGACGTGATCACCCCCGCGCCCCAGGGCCCCAGCAGGAAGAAGATCGTCGCCCCGCTGAGCCCCGCCCCAACGTAGAGGGCGGCAAAACGCCAGCCGCCCAGCTCGGATTCGATGGCCCGGCCAGCGATCCACAAGACCAACAAGTTCATCAGGAGTCCGATCAAGGTGCCGGACAGCACGGAGCTGGTCAACAACCGCCAGAACTGGCCCATGGCGACCAAGTCGTTGACCATGATGAACAGCGAGCTGAGCAATCCGCGGGTGACCAGGTCGAGCACGTAGACCACGGCGAGCACCGCCATGATGATCTTGGTCGTGCTGCCGCCACCCGGCTTCAGGGCAGTGCCGAACGCGGTCCTCGGCTTCCGGACGCTGGCGCCGGTCACACACTTCGGACACTGAAAACCGACGGAGGCAGGCCGCATGCATTCGCCGCAGATGGGACGCCCGCAACGTTGGCACTTGATGCCGGTCATCCGCTCCGGATGCCGAAAGCAGCCTACGAATCCAGGGGCGGCGAAATCCGGCCCCGCCGGCGGCGGAGAACTCACTCGGAGACGTCGACCGACTCGATGACCACCGCGTCGAGTGGACGGTCCCCGCGCCCGGTCCGGACGCGGGCAATCTGGTCGACGACCTCCCGGCTCGGTGCGTCAGCAACCTCGCCGAAGATGGTGTGCCGCCCGGTGAGATGGGGGGTAGGACCAACGGTGATGAAGAACTGCGAGCCGTTCGTTCCCGGGCCCGCGTTCGCCATGGCGAGCAGGTAGGGCCGGTTGAAGCTCAACTCGGGATGGAACTCATCGGCGAACGTATAACCGGGACCGCCGGTCCCGGTTCCGAGCGGGCATCCACCTTGGATCATGAAGCCGTCGATCACTCGATGGAATGTGAGTCCGTCGTAGAAGTTTCCCGTCGTTGGGGTGCCGGTCTCCGGGTCGGCATACTCTTGGCTTCCGCTTGACAATCCCACGAAATTGGCAACGGTTCGTGGTGCCTGGTTCTCGAACAGGTTGAGCACGATGTCGCCGTGATTGGTGTGCAGGGTGGCCGTTCTGGGCACGTCGGTGGTCGCCTTCCTCTGGTGCGATCTTGATCGGTCCGCCTGCCAATCCTGTCACGGCGGGCCAAGCAAAGTCTGATCAACGAGATCGACATGTCGGCCTCCGCGCCCCCGACTC
>DATFQP010000440.1:0-34239 GCA_035264145.1 Propionibacteriaceae bacterium | reverse complement strand
TCCTCCCGGATATCCGGTGGAATGGGAGGCCGACGTCGTCCTGACCGATGGCGGCGTTGCGCACTTGCGCCCGATCCGGCCCTCTGACGCCGACATGCTCGTCCAGTTCTACGACCGTGTGTCGCCAGAGTCGAAATACCTGCGTTTCTTCGCGCCGTACCCGAAGTTGACCGATCGCGACGTCGCCCGTTTCACCCAGGTCGACTATGTCGATCGGGTCGCCTTGATTCTTACCGTCGCTGATCGGATGATCGCCGTTGGCCGGTATGACCGCCTGGACGACAACGAGGCGGAAGTGGCATTCCTGGTGGAGGACGCGCATCAGGGGCGGGGCATCGCGCAGCTGCTGCTCGAGCATCTCGCCGAGGCGGCCCGGGAGCGGGGGATCAACCGCTTCGTCGCCGAGGTCCTTCCTCAGAACCGTCGGATGGCGCAGATCTTCGCCGACGCCGGGTACCGGGTCTCGAAAGGGATCCAGGACGGCGTACTCGAAGTGGAGTTTCCCATCCTGCCGACGAACACCTCGGTCGGGGTCATGGAACGCCGGGAACATCGGGCGGAGAGTGCGTCGGTGCACCGGCTGTTGATCCCGAATCGGGTGGTTGTCTACGGTCCCGGTGCCATCGTCCAGCGCATCGCCGATTCGGTGTTGGGCGGTGACTTCCGGGGGGAACTGATCGGCGTCGCCTCCGACAGCTCTCAGATCCGCGGGGCCAAGACGGCCGCATCGATAGCGTCGGTGAACGGACAGATCGACCTCGCGCTCGTCTTCGTGAGAAGCGACCAACTCGGTGACGTCGTGATCGAGGCGGCGCACAAAGGTGCCCACGGCATCGTTCTGCTCACCGGCAGCCAGGTTAGGCCTGCGGACAGCCTGACGCTGATCAACCTCGCTCGGGCGTACGGTGTCCGAGCACTCGGACCGGACGCGCTGGGCCTGATCAACACCCATGTCGCGACCAGCTTGAACGCGACTCCCGGTCCGATGCCACGCAGCGGTGGCGTCGGCCTGTTCTGCCAGTCGGCCGCGGTCGGCATCGCGCAGCTGAACCATGCGGTGGAGCAGCAGATCGGATTGTCATCGTTCGTCAGCACCGGCGGCTACGCCGATGTGACGGCCAACGACGTGATCCAGTACTGGGAGGACGACGAGGACACCCGTCTCTGCCTGCTGTCGTTGGACTCGATCGGCAACCCGCGGAAGTTCTCGCGGCTGGCGCGCCGGCTCGCCCGACGCAAACCCGTGGTCGTCTTCGCACCGGGCCAGGTGAGCTGGGGTTCCCACGCCGGCGATCGAGGCGGTTTGGGACATTCACCCGATGTAGCGGTCGACGCGCTGTTCAGGCAGGCGGGCGTGATGGTGGTCCACCAAAGGTCCGCCATGTACGACATCGCCAAGATCGCTGCCAGGCAGCCACTGCCGAACGGCCCTCGGGTCGGAGTCGTGACGAACTCCAGCGGGCTCGCGCAGCAGATGCTGGCTACCGTCAGGGGTGTCGGTCTCGTCTGCGACATGGAACCGATCCTGCTGGCGGATGACGTCAGCGCGCTGGCCGTTGCCGGAGCCGTGCGTTCGGCGATGGCCGGAGACTGTGACGCAGTGGTTTGCGCCATCGTCCGGGTCTTCGACGGCGGCACTGAGGCCGTCCACGACGCACTTACCGAGGTTGCGGCGACCGCCACCAAGCCGGTGATCGGGGCGCTTCTTGGCTTCCGTGCAGCGCCTGAAGTCGAATGGGAGCCGGACGTGTGGGGAGGGCTTCCGAGCTTCGACGGCCCGACCAGCGCCATCCACGCCTTGGCAGCGGTCAGTGCGTACGCCCATTGGCGGCAACGCGATCCCGGGGCCGTACCGATGTTGGACAATGACACGGATCGGGCGAGGCGGCTGGTGAACAGCATCCTGACCCGGCAGTCGGACGGGCGTGAACTCAGCGATGCCGAGACCAGCGAACTGCTAAATGCCTATGGGATCGACCTGGTACCGCGTTATCGGGTGGATAAACTGGACCAGGCCATCGAGGTCGCTGAGCGGCTGGGGTGGAACGTCGTACTCAAGGCGACCGCTGATGCTGTACGTGGGCGCCCCGATCTGGCCACCGTGCGTCGCAACCTCGACCGCCCAGAAGAGATGGTTGAGGCGTGGCACGACCTGACCCTGTTGGTGCGAGGGCTGGGGTTGGACGACGAGAATTGGCCGTCAGTTGCCGAACCGGCGGTGCAGGCGATGGCACCGCCAGGCGTCGCGCTGGTGATCACGAGCCGAGAAGACGCCGCCTTCGGGCCGATCATTTCGTTGGGCTTGGACGGCATTCCCAGCGAACTGCTGGGCGACACCGTGTACCGCGTGCCGCCACTGACTACCGTCGACGCGGCAGCCATGGTGCGGGACCTCCGTGCCGCTCCAACGCTCTTCGGCCACAATGGCCGCCTCGGGGTCGATGTTGAGGCGATCGAGAATCTGCTCCACCGAATTGCCCAGCTCGCCGACGATCTGCCGCAGCTGGCGTCGCTCACCTTGAAGCCCTGCGTCGCGGCGCGTCGAGGAGTGTCGGTGCTTGGCGCCCGCGCCTTCATCGCCCCAACGGCGGACCGCCGTGACCCCCTGGCGAGAACGCTTTAGTCGATCAGTTCGCTTTCCGCAGAAGGAGGATGACAAGAGCTTGGGGCGCCAACCAGCGCGAGCAGCACCATAAGATGCGTTCATGAGGCTGGGATCGTCGAGACGCGAGTTGCGGGCGGAGATCGACGCCTGCGGGTACTTCCCGGAGCTGGTCGAGGACACAATCATGGAGGCCGTTGGTGATGAGGATCTTGTCGACTTCGTGGTCCATCACGAGCCAACCTTCGACCGGGACGAGATTCACCGCCACGTCACAATCCTGGCGCTCACTCCGAGCCGGTTGATCGTCGGGCACACCGACGACCACCCTGCCGAACCTCCGATGGAGGGCACCTTCGCCGCGGCCTCCACAGAGTCGGTCCTGCTTCCGAGACTCAACTCGGTCGTGTTGACCCGGGTCGTCGCCCGGCCCGCGGAATACCGCTCCGGCTCGGCCGACGTCACCGAGACCTGGCTGTCGGTCGGCTGGGGTGCAGTCCGCCGGGTTGATCTCGAACTGGCGAGCTGCAGTGATCCGCAATGCGAGGCCGACCATGGCTACACCGGCACGTTGGTCGGCGATGACCTCACGGTCCGGATGAGCGCCGCGGCGGACGGCCGCGATCGGGTGGCCCGGTTGGTCTCGTTCGCCACGGCTTTGCAGCGAGCGGCTGCGGTATGACACAGCCAGCGGTGTCGGAGCCGGCGTCGGCCCTGACACCGATGGTCCTCCCGTCCTACGGGTTCTCAACGCTGGCTGATCTGATGCCGGCCATCGGCGCACACCTGGGATTGCCGGGCTGCGCAGATCGGCTGGGCTTGCCTTCCAGCGATCGCTATGTGATCGCCATGGTCGACGGCCTGGGTTGGCATTTGGTGCGCAGTGCCATTCGACATGTTCCCTATCTCGGGTCGTTGCTCGGGGACGCGCGACCACTGACAGCCTGTGTGCCCAGCACCACCGCAACCAGCCTGGGCAGCCTTGGCACCGGATTGCCGCCAGGCCGGCACGGATTGGTCGGCTACACCTCCCGGATACCCGAGACCGGTGAAATCTTGAACGCGCTCACCTGGGAATCGACTGTCCTGCCGCGGGCTTACCAGTCCAAGTCCACGGTCTTCGAACGCGCCGCGGCGGCCGGCGTCGCCGTCAGCTCTGTCGCTTTGCAACGCTTCTCCGCTACCGGTCTCACCGAGGCTGCGCTGCGCGGGGCGGCCTTCGTAGGATTCCGGGACGAAGCCGACGAAGATCAACGCATCGACCTCGTGACCGCGGCCGCAGCGCGTGGCAGCCGCAGCCTGGTCTATGCCTATGAGCGCGAACTTGATCACTGCGGCCATGTCGATGGCTGCCGATCGCCGGCCTGGCGTGAGCACCTGGTGCGCATCGATCGGATGTGTGAGAGGTTGCGTGCCGCCCTGCCCGATGACGTGCGGCTGATCATCACCGGCGACCACGGCATGGTCGATGTGCCACACCAACACCAGGTCATCGCCGAGGATCATCCCGCCCTCATGGCGGGTGTTTCGGCGCTTGCTGGGGAGAGCCGCTTCCGACAGGTTTACGTCGATCTTGACGATCCGCGGCGAGTTGCGGCCCGATGGCACAACGAGCTCGGCGATCGCGCCTGGGTGCGGACCAGGGACGAAGCGATCGAGGAGGGTTGGTTCGGGCCGGTCGACGACGCACTGAGGGAGCGCTACGGTCACGTCTTGGTGGCCCTGCGCGATGATCACGCGGTGATGACCCAGCAGTTCCCGCGTGAACTGACCCTCATCGGGATGCATGGCTCAATGACCCCGGCCGAGATGACCGTCCCCCTCTTCTGCGACTGACGATCCACGCGTGTCCGGCGGTGCGACCGGCGCGGTCGCGGCATGATGTGGCGCGAGCGAGGCTCCCTGAATCAAAGCCAGTCGCGGAGCCGCACCAAACGACGGGTGCTTGAGAATCGACGGCGAGATGGGGGCCTTGCTCCGGCCTCAGCCGCGGCGAGGACCGCCGAACATGATCTCATCCCAACTAGGGATGGAGGCGCGCTTCTTCTTGGCGGGCTTGTCCACCAATTCTTCGGTGTGGGACTCCTTCGCCGCCTCCTCGACGAACTCCTTGGCCTCGTCGGCCCGGTCCTCGATGCCCGTCGGTGGATCCGGTCTGCCCGGTTCATCGGTGCCTCGAAGGTGGTGATGGTGGACCACAGGTGGATGAAGCAGATCGGCAGGTTCGACGGCGCCAGTGACCGGATGTTGATCCGCTCGCTCGGGCAACGCGGCACCGATCTCGTCGGTTCGCAGATCCGGCTCAGGGGAATCAAGTTCGCCGGCTCTGACCGCGGCCACGGGCTCGAGGCCGTCGGCGTCATCGGTCTCGTCGAGCAGGCTCGGTTCTACCGGATAGTTCACAACGATGGCCGGCTCCCAACCCAGATTGGACGTGTCCGGAACCGCAATCGCATCGGTAGGGCCAGCCGATTGGGTGGATAGTGGGGAGCCGGTGACGGCGTCCTCCGGCCGCTCGTCATGCGCGTCGTCCAGCAGGTCGTCCTCGTCCGGTGCTGCGTCGGGACGTAGGTCATGGACCGCCGCGAGATGTGATCCGATCGGAACTTGGGGCGGTTGGCGGATGGCTCGGACCAGCGCTAGATCGTCGCTCATGTCCAAGGTCGGCTCGGTGTCGTCTGCCTCGTCGGACGATTCACCCGTCACCGGACGCCCCCGACCCGATGGCGGCCCGGTGTGGGCCGAGTGTTCACCGAGCAACCAGCGTGCTTCGTCGTCCTCGGCCACGGAGAATCGTCCCGAGGCGTCAAAAGTGAACGTGGCATGCCGGCGCGCTTCGCCGGAGCGGTAATCGGCCGTGACCTTCCAGCGTCCGTCCGACAGCCGGTACGAGTCCCAGGCGACGGTCTCGAGGTCGACGCCACGTGTGCCGAGTCGCTCGGTCACAGCCAGCCGCAGATTGCGATGACCGGACGTCTCGCCGCGACGCCGTACCGAGGAGGCCATCGCCAGCCGGGCTATGTGCTCCCGTTCGGCCAGCACCGGGGCTGCGAAGCGTTCCACCCGATCCAACGGCAGACCCGCCACCTTGGCGACGTCTTCGAGCGTGCTGCCGGCCCGGATCCGCGCTTGGATGTCTCGAGGACTGAGTGAGCTTTCCATCTCGATCTCCAGTTGTCCGAGTCGCGGCCGGTCACCTCGCAGTGCTGCGCGCAACCGTTCGTCCACCGCCACTGCCAGCTCGTCACCGCTCTCGGTGGCCACGATCAGGGACTTGCCGTCCTGGCTCAGTCCCACCAGTCGCGCGGTGCGCATCGGTCGGGGCGGCTCCTCGTGTGGTGATCCTTTTGCCCAACCTACCCGCCTGGATGGCGCAGTAGCGGTAGGCGCACAGACGACGCCGACCTCTGGTTGGACGATGTTGGCGGCGTAATGTCGGTGCATGACACAGGCAGGACACCCGAGCCCAGCCACCCTCGGCCAGCTTCGGGCCTCTGGATACAGCCCGCGGAGCGTCAAAACCGAACTGCGGTCGAACGTTCTGGCTCGGCTGCGCGCGGGCCAGACGGCCCTCCCAGGCATCGTCGGGTTCGACGACACCGTGCTCCCGGAGCTGGAATCCGCGTTGCTGGCCGGACATGACCTGGTGTTGCTCGGCGAGCGCGGCCAAGGCAAAACGCGGGTCATGCGTACGGTGGCCGGCCTGTTGGACGAATGGACGCCGGAGGTTGCCGGTTGCGAGATCCACGACGAACCGACGGCACCGGTCTGCGTGCGCTGTCGGGCACTTGCCGCGGATGCCGGAGATGACCTGCCGATCAGTTGGCGGCACCGGGACGACCGCTACACCGAGAAGCTGGCCACGCCCGATACCTCGGTCGGTGACCTGATCGGAGATGTCGATCCGGTCAAAGTGGCCCAGGGCCGCACGCTCGGCGACCCCGAGACGGTGCACTACGGGCTGGTGCCGCGCGCCAATCGGGGCGTCTTCGGGTTGAACGAGCTACCCGACCTCGCCGAGCGGATCCAGGTGGCGCTGTTCAATGTGCTGGAGGAACGCGATATCCAGGTCCGGGGGTACTCGATTCGGCTGCCGCTCGATGTCTTCCTGCTCGCGACGGCGAATCCCGAGGACTACACCAACCGCGGCCGTATCATCACCCCGCTGAAGGATCGATTTGGGGCGGAGATCCGGACGCACTACCTCACCGAGCTGCCCGACGAACTGGCATTGCTCCGCCAGGAAGCCAAGCTGACGGCCCAGGTGGGTGACCACCTGCTGGAGGTTCTGGCGCGATTCACCCGCAACCTGCGCGAGTCCGCGTCCGTCGACCAACGCTCGGGGGTCTCGGCCCGGTTCACCATCGCCGCGGCAGAGGCGGTCGCCGCCTCTGCGTTGCGCCGATCCGCCCGCACGGGCGACTCCGAGCCGGTTGCGCGGATCTGTGATGTCGCACCGGTCCTGCCGACCCTGCTCGGGAAGGTGGAATTCGAAATGGGGGAGGAGGGCCGCGAACGGCCGGTTCTTGATCATTTGCTGCGCCTTGCCACGGCTGCCACCTACAAAGATCGGCTCGCGGGACTTGATCTGTCCGGCTTCACGGCGGTGTTCTCCGAAGGAGCTGTGGTGGAAACCGGCGAGTTGGTGGCGGCAACAGATGTGCTGGGCCAGCTCGGCAGTGTGCCCGGCTTGTTCAAGGTCCTGAGCCGGCTCGGCTACGACGACGGGGCAAGTCGGGGTCAGGTGGCGGCGGCCGCCGAGTTCACCCTGGAGGGCCTGTATTTGACCCGGCGGCTTGACAAACAGACCGTCGGAGGACGGACCGTCTACGGGGCAGCCTGATCATGACTGGAGTCGATCATGGCGGCTGACAGCGCACGAGACGATCAGGAACGGCGCGACCCGCACGGCCGATTCCGGTACGGGCCGTGGGCCGGAGGTCCTGACCCGCTGGCTCCGCCGTACGACGTCCGGGCGGCGATCGACCGGATCGGTGAGGATGTGCTGTCGGCCGGTTCCGTCCGTGATGCGCTGCGCGACCTGCTGCGGACTGGTGTCGACAACCGAGGCGGGATGGACCGGCTTCTCGAGCGGATTCGGCGGATGCGCGCGCAGGCCCGGCGGCGAGGTGACTTGGGCGGCACTCTCGATCAGGTGCGGGCGGCGCTGGACCAGGCTCTGTCCGCCGAACGGGAGGCGCTGGCCACGGCCGCCGATGATCAGGCCCGATTGGCCGAGATGGAGCTCGCCACCCTTCCGGACGACGTCGCCGGCGCCGTACGAGCGTTGGCTGACTACGACTGGCGATCCGACGAAGCTCGTGCGACCTATGAAGCAATCCAGGAGATGCTCCGGCGAGAGGTGCTCGACGCGCAGTTCGCGGGAATGAAGTCGGCGTTGGAATCACCCGACGGGGAGACGATGCAGCGAGTCAAGGACATGCTCTCCGACCTCAACGCGCTCCTTGCCGCCCATGCGCGCCAAGAAGACACGACTGATCAATTCGCCGACTTCATGGCCAAGCACGGCGAGTTCTTCCCCGAACAACCGGAGAACGTCGACGAGTTGATCGACGCGTTGGCTCGCCGGCAGGCGGCCGCCCAACGGATGCTGTCTTCGCTAACTCCCGAGCAGCGCCAGCAGCTGGGTCAGCTGATGAGCCAGGCGATGGCCGATGCGGATCTGGCGTCGGAAATGGCCCAGCTGGCTGACAATCTCCGCGCCTTGCGGCCGGGGCTGGATCGTTCCACGCCCGCAAGGATGCGGCCGGATGGTGAACCGCTCGGCTACAGCGACGCCGTCGAGGCGGTGGCGGAGATCGCGGATCTGGAGGCTCTGGAGGCGCAGCTGTCGCAGACCGACGCCGGCGGCAGCCTGGACGATGTCGACGTCGACATGCTGGAACGGCGGCTCGGCTCTGAAGCGGCCCGCGATTTGCGGGCGCTGCGCGATCTCGAGCGAGAGCTGACCCGGCAGGGTTACCTGACCAGGGGTGACGACGGCCTACGGCTGACTCCCCGAGCGGTCCGGCGGTTGGGCCAGACGGCTCTTCGGCGGGTGTTCGCCCAGTTGGCCGCCAACGGGCAGGGTGACCACGATGATCATCGCACGGGTGCCGCGGACGAGCCGACTGGACTGAGCCGGACTTGGGTCTTCGGTGACGAGCTGCCGATCGACGCGCCTCGCACCGTTGGCAATGCGCTGCGTCGCAGCGGGCTTACCACGCATCATCCGGCTGTCGAAGGGCTCACCTCGACGGGCTCAGCGCACGCGTTCGGTGGGGCTTCGGCGCCAGCACGAGTTCTTCACGGGAAGCCGACCACGGCCCCCGTCCAGCTCCAAGTCGAGGATTTCGAGGTCACCGAGACCGAGCGGCGGACCAGCGCTGCCGTTGCGCTCTGCGTCGATCTGTCTTTCTCGATGGTGCAGGACGGTCGCTGGGGACCCATGAAACAAACCGCGCTGGCACTGCACCACCTCATCGAGACCCGCTTCCGACACGATGCCCTGCAGGTGATCGGCTTTGACCGCACCGCGCGTCAGCTCTCCGCCGTGCAGCTCGCTGAGGCGGAGCCGGAATGGATCCAGGGCACGAATCTGCAACATGCCCTGCTGCTTGCCGGCAGGCATCTGCGTCGCCATCCGGACGCGGAACCGGTGGTGCTCATCGTCACCGACGGCGAGCCGACCGCGCATCTGATCGGCGGACATCAGCCTTTCTTCCGCTGGCCGACTGTTCCGGAGACGGTCCGGGCGACCATCGCGCAGGTGGACGACCTGGTTCGCTATGGCGCCACCATCAACACCTTCATCCTCGGCGACGATCCTGGCTTGGCTCGTTTCGTCGACGCCTTGGCCCGGCGGGCCGGCGGCCGAGTCTTCACCCCCGACATCGGGCGGCTGGGAGAATATGTCGTGGCGGACTACCTGAAGGCCCGCCGCGGCCGCCGAGCTTAGAGGTGGAGCCGCGTCAATCTAGGCAGGTCCTGCGGCTATAGTCGCTCCGCGGGTCGTGCCTATTGACCGGTGGCCAGCAGGGTTAGCAGGTACTTGCCGTAGCCGGACTTCGCCAGGGCTGCGGCACGGTATCGAAACTCCTCGTCGCTGAGGAACCCTGAACGCCAGGCGGCTTCCTCTGGCGAGCCGACCTTGAGACCTTGCCGGGCTTCCAGGGTGCGGACGAAGTTGCTGGCGTCGTTCAGCGAATCGAAGGTGCCAGTGTCGAGCCAGGCGGTGCCTCGGGGCAGGACGCCGACAGACAGCTTTCCGCGCTCGAGGTAGTGCCGATTGACGTCGGTGATCTCGTATTCGCCGCGGGCGGAGGGCTGGAGGCTTCCGGCTATGTCGATTACCTCGTTGTCATAGAAGTACAGGCCAGGAACGGCGTAGCTCGATTTGGGTTGTGCGGGCTTCTCCTCGAGGGAAATCGCGCGTTTGGCGGAATCGAACTCGACAACCCCGTACGCGCTGGGTTCAGCGACCCAGTAGGCGAATACTGCTCCACCCTCGACGTCGGCGAAGTTGCGCAGCTGACTTCCGAGCCCCTGACCGTAGAAGATGTTGTCGCCCAGGACAAGTGCGACCTTTTCTGCACCGATGAAGTCGGCACCGATCACGAACGCCTGTGCCAACCCACGGGGTTCGGGCTGCTCCGCGTAGCGGATCGAAATGCCGAACTGGGAGCCGTCGCCGAGCAACCGCTGGAAGGCCTGCGCGTCCTGCGGCGTCGTTATCACCAGCACGTCATCGATGCCGGAAAAGATCAGCGTGGACAACGGGTAATAGATCATCGGCTTGTCATAGACCGGCACCAGCTGCTTGCTGATGCCGAGCGTGACCGGATGCAGCCGTGTGCCTGAACCGCCGGCCAGGATGATGCCTCGCACGAAGCCTTAGTATGGCGGATCGTGGCCTCGTACCTGGTGACCGGCGGTGCCGGATTCATCGGCTCCAACTTCGTGCATCACGTCCTCCGCAACACTGACACCACGGTCACGGTGCTGGACAAGCTCACCTACGCCGGGAACCGTGCGTCGCTGAGCGGCTTGCCCGTCGATCGGTTCGACTTCGTGCAGGGAGATATCTGCGACTTTCAGCTCGTTGATCAGCTGGTCGCCGACCATGACGCGGTCATCCACTTTGCGGCCGAGTCGCACAACGACAATTCTCTGCGCGACCCATCACCCTTCGTCGCAACCAATCTGGTCGGTACGTACACGCTTCTCGAGGCGGTCCGGAGGCATAACACTCGCTACCACCACATCTCGACTGACGAGGTGTACGGCGACCTGGAGCTCGATGATCGGCGGCGCTTCACCGAACTCACTCCCTACAACCCCTCGAGCCCGTATTCTTCGACCAAGGCCGGTTCCGACCTGCTGGTCAGGGCTTGGGTGCGATCGTTCGGTGTGCGGGCCACGATCAGTAACTGTTCGAACAACTACGGCCCCTATCAGCACGTCGAGAAGTTCATTCCTCGCCAGATCACCAACATTCTCGAGGGCGGTCGCCCCAAGCTCTACGGGGCCGGACTCAACGTTCGGGACTGGATCCACACCGATGATCACAGCTCCGCCGTGCTGTTGATCTTGAATCGGGGACGGATCGGTGAAACCTACTTGATCGGCGCGGACGGTGAGCGAACCAACCGCCAAGTAGTCGAAACGATCTTGGAACTGCTCGGCCAGCCCCGCGACGCATACGACCTGGTGACTGATCGAGTGGGCCACGATCTTCGGTACGCGATCGATTCGACCAAGCTTCGCAACGAACTGGGCTGGCAGCCGACCTACCCTCGCTTCGAGGACGGGCTGGCGCAGACCATCGACTGGTACCGCGGCAACGTGGCTTGGTGGCGGCCGCAGAAGGCAGCGACTGAAGCGGCCTACGCTCGCCAAGGCCAGTAGTGACGATGAGTGAACTGTCCATCGCCACGACGCCGATTCCCGGCCTGCTGGTCATCTCGCTCGATGTTCGGGGAGACAACCGCGGCTGGTTCAAGGAGAACTGGCAGCGCCGCAAGATGGTCGAGCTGGGACTGCCGGACTTCCGACCGGTGCAGAACAATGTGTCGTTCAACACCTCCGCTGGTGCTACTCGAGGGATCCACGCCGAGCCGTGGGACAAGCTGGTCTCGCTGGCGGCGGGCCGGATCTTCGGTGCATGGGTCGATCTGCGGCCCGGTGACGGCTTCGGCCGAAGCTTCACCCTGGACATGGGTCCGGAGACCGCCGTCTTCGTCCCGCGCGGTGTCGGTAACGCCTTTCAGACCCTGGTCGACGGCACCGCTTACTCATATCTGGTCAATGACCATTGGAGCGCGGCTGCCCGGGAGTCGTACACGTTCGTCAACCTGGCCGACGACGATCTGGCGATCAGCTGGCCCATTCCGCTCGCGGAAGCCGAGTTGTCACCGGCAGACCGGGGCCATCCACGGTTGTCAGCCGTCTCCCCGATGTCACCACGGAAGCAACTAGTTCTGGGCGCCAACGGACAGCTGGGCCGAGCCCTGGTTGCCGCCTTTCCAGAGGCGGACGCCACTACCCGGGAGCAGCTCAATCTGAGTGATCGCGATGCTGTGGCGGCATTCGATTTCAGCCCCTACGGAACGGTCATCAACGCCGCCGCCTATACCAAGGTCGACGCGGCCGAAACCGAGTCCGGCAGGCGCGCGGCCTGGGCGGTGAACGTGCATGCCACGGCCGCACTGACGACCGCGGCACGTGGGCATCGCTGCACGCTGGTGCATATTTCGTCCGATTACGTCTTCGACGGCTCGATTGAGATCCATGACGAAACCGAACCGTTCTCGCCACTCGGGGTCTACGGCCAGACGAAAGCCGCAGGTGATGCCTTGGTCAGCACGGTGCCCGCGCACTTTGTCCTCCGCAGCAGCTGGGTGATCGGCGATGGCCCGAACTTCGTCCGGACCATGGCGTCACTCGCCGACCGCGGCGTGGCGCCCAGCGTCGTCCATGATCAACACGGCAGGCTGACATTCACCAACGAGATCACGCGGGCCATCACTCATCTGCTGCAGACCGGTGCACCGTACGGCACCTACAACGTGACCAACGCCGGGCCGTCGATGACCTGGGCTGACATTGCGCGCCGGGTATTCGTTGCTCGTGGCCGGCCCCCGTCTGCGATCACCAACGTGACAACCGAGGAGTACGGATCGGGCAAGAACCTGGCGCCACGGCCACGTCATAGCGTGCTGAACCTGGACAAGTTGGTTGCCACCGGATTCCGGCCCACCGACGCCGCCGCCGAGCTCGAGGGCTATCTCGCGCAGCTCTGAACGCGCCAGAACACGCCACATCAGGGATGCGGCGAGTTCAGATGTCCAGCGTGTGCGACGCAAACCACATGTATTCCTATGGCGTTGGCGCATCTGCGCGCTCGCGACCGGAGAATGTGCAACGTGTCCGATGACTTCACGTCCAACGCCGAGCCACTCGACCCGTACGACGCCATCCTGCTCGTCTCGTTCGGCGGCCCCGAGGCTCCCGAGGACGTGCAGCCGTTTCTCGAGAACGTCACCCGGGGCCGTGGGATCCCTCAAGAACGGCTCAGCGACGTCGGCGCGCACTACCACCTCTTCGGCGGCCGGAGCCCGATCAACGATCAGTGCCGCCGGCTCCTCGCCGCGCTGCGGGCGGAACTGGACGCTCGTGGGATCGGTCTATCGCTCTACTGGGGCAATCGCAACTGGACCCCCTACCTGAGCGACGCCTTCACCGAGCTCGTCTCAGCCGGCCATCGGCGCGTGCTGGCGGTGCTGACCAGCGCCTATCCCTCGTACTCTTCGTGCCGCCAATACCGGGAGAACCTGTACGACGCGGCTCGCGGGCTTCCGGTGGAAGTCGACCGCATCCGGCACTACGCGACCCATCCGGGATTCGTCACCGCGTCCATCGATGCCACGGTCAACGCCCTCGATGAGCTAGGCGAAAAGGCAGACGACGCTCGCTTGCTCTTCGTCACGCACTCGATCCCGGTCGCCATGGCTTCGGCCGCCGGGCCGGAGCCGCGGAGCGCTCAGGGCGCGTACGTGGACTGGCATCTGGCGGTCGCCGCCGAGGTGACCCGGCAGGTGGCGGAGCGCCGCGGAAGATCATACGAACACGAGCTCGTCTACTGCTCGAGGTCGGGTCCGCCACAGCAGCCGTGGCTGGAGCCGGACGTCAACGACCGGCTCCGAGAGCTGGCCACCGCCGGAACGTCCAGCGTGGTGCTGGTGCCGATCGGCTTCATCTCCGACCACATGGAGGTGATCTTCGACTTGGACACCGAGGCGGTGCACACCGCTGCCGCCTGCGGGGTGCGGCTCGTCCGAGCGGCGACGGCGGGCACTCACCCCGCCTTCGTCTCCGCGTTGGTAGACCTGTTGGTGGAACGAGCCGCGGCGACCAGGGACGAGGCGACCACGCCCCCAGTGATCACCGGTGGTGAACCTGGCTGGTTCGCCTGCCAGTCCGACTGCTGCCCGAATCCTTTCGACCCGGACCGGCCCGCCTTGTGTTCAGCGGCACCGGCGGCGACGTCCGCCACCGGGCCGCGGCGATAGTCAGATATCTCGCCTTTTCATGCCGATGTGACCCTGCTGACGAGGCGCAGCAGACCTCGGTGGTGCCGAACGGTCAGACCGGGAATTTCGAGCGCCGGTCGGCGTTATAGCGGGCGCAGCGGACCTTAGCTGGTGATTGACGCCAGTTGTGGTATGTATGCGCTCGGGTTCGACAGAACACCATGGGCCCAGACCCGGGAAGGGAAAGATGGCGACCGATTACGACGCCCCTCGCAAGACCGACGAAGAACTTCATGAAGACAGCATCGAAGAACTCAAGACCCGACGTAACGATAAAAACTCCGGAAAGGTTGACGAAGACGAAGCAGAGGCTGCCGAGGCCTTCGAGTTACCAGGAGCGGACCTCAGCCACGAAGAGCTGACCGTACGGGTACTGCCCCGACAATCGGACGAATTCACCTGCGCTGGCTGTTTCCTGGTACGGCACCGCAGCCAGATCGCTGAGGAACGCCCGAACGGGGATGCTTACTGTTACGACTGCGCAGGGTGACCGCTGGCAGAAGCTGACACAGATCCACGGATCGGCGGACTGCCACCACCGGTGACAGATCGGCAGAGATCAACTAATTGGTGAGCTTCGGCAGAGATCAACTAGATGGTGAGCTTGAGCCTGTTAGGCCCGCCCGGCGCTTCCGTGCCCATCTCGTCGGACCAGCGTCGTGCGGCGAATCGCTGAGTCACGATCTGCGTGACGCCAACACCGATCGCGCTGGCTAGCGCCCAGCTCAGTGCTTGGCGCAGCGGGGTCCGTGGATCGGTCGGGGACGGTGGTTCATCGCCGGTTACGGTTTTCCACGCCAGTGTGACCAGCTTCTGGGCAGCGAAGGTTGTGACTGCGCCGAGCACGCCGGCGTAGAGCTTCCAAATGAGCTTCTGCGAGGGTCCCATGGCGGTGATCTCTCCTGTACTTCCGGCGCGCATCCCAGGTGTGCTGGACATCCTAGTGGTCACCGTCGTGCCGCTAAGTTGGCGTGGTGATCTACCGCGAGCGGTTGACGGTGCCGGTGGCGTGGTGGTTGCTTGGCGGGCTGTTCGCGTTCTCGGCGATGATTGCTGTCGGCTGGTACCGGGGACTGTTCTGGGGCGTAGCCACCGGCGCAGCAGCGGCGGCCATTGCCGGCGCCATCTTCGCCACAGCATCGATCAGGATAACGGTGAATGCTGGCGAACTTGCCGTCGGCCGCGCGCGGATCGAGCTGTCCTATCTCAGCGACGCGATCCCCCTTGACAAACATGCTGCCAGTCATCGGGCCGGGCCAGGCGCCGACGCGCGCGCTTTCCTCGTCATTCGGCCCTATATCGCGGGTGCGGTGGAGATCACCCTGGACGATCCGGACGACCCGGTGCCGTACTGGCTGATCTCCACCCGACATCCTGGGCAGCTGGCGTCGGCGCTGTCCGCGGCAATCTCGGCCAGGCGCGGTCTCCACTAGGCTGTTCGGGTGAACGAGGTGGAGGTGCTGATGCAGCGACTCGACCCGGATCTTGAGCCACCAAGCTATGCGCAGCCTGGTGACGCAGGCGCCGATCTTCGATCTACCGAGGACTTCGTGCTGGGGCCGGGCGAACGCCGAGTGGTGGGTACTGGGCTAGCCATCGCCCTGCCGGAGGGTTACGCAGCATTTGTGCATCCGCGGTCCGGCCTGGCCGCGCAATTCGGGATCGGCATCGTCAACGCACCCGGCACCGTTGATGCGGGCTACCGAGGTGAGGTCAAGGTCTGCCTGATCAACCACGACTTTGCCCGGCCGGTGAAATTCTCTCGCGGTGACCGCATTGCTCAGCTGGTCATCCAGCCGGTGACCCGGGCAGCGTTCGCCCTGGTCGAGCAACTTCCGGAATCAGTGCGCGGCACGGGAGGTTACGGTTCCACGGGGGGCATGTTGGTCACGGCCCATCACGCACAGGAGCAGCAACAAGCATGAGTCCGCCGGCAATGATCACGTTGGGGTGGTCGTGATCTTTCGACGAGCCAAGAAGCGCGACGACGACCAATTGACGCAAGCCAAGATCACCGAAGACGAAGTCAGCACGGCCGCGGACCAAGGCAGCGCCTCGACAGCCGAAGCCGCGGCAGCATCAGTGGCGAGTTCGAGCGAGGAGACCGCTGAACAGTCAACGTCGTCCGCTGTCACCGGTGCATCCTCCGCGGCCGCCGCCGATCTTGATTTGGCGGCTCTCGACAGTCAGGACTGGCGCACCGACGGACCGTTCGACATCGACGAGGTCGACCTGGACGCCGACACCGAAGACGATCCGCCGCGGATTGACCTGGGCAGCATGGTGCTTACCGGCTTTCCGGGGGCTGAGCTGCGTCTCCAGGTAGCCGAGGAGACCCAACAGATAGTGTCGGCCATGCTCGTCACGGGTGACTCTGCCCTGGAACTGGGCACCTATGCGGCACCGCGCAGCGGTGGTCTGTGGGCGGAGCTTCGTGACGAAATGATCGAGTCAGCCACTGAGGCCGGTGGGTCCGCCGCGTTGGTCGAAGGCCCGTTCGGAGTGGAGCTGCGCCGCCTGCTGCCCGTGTCGACTCCCGACGGTGAGCAGGGATACCAGCCATCGCGAATGTGGGTAGTCGAGGGGCCCCGATGGCTGTTGCGCGGCATCGTCTACGGGCAGGCGGCTTTGGAGGACGGAGTCGAGTCCCCGGTCGCTGAACTGCTCGCAGCCTTTCGGCACGTGGTGGTCCGCCGTGGTGACGAGCCGATGGCACCTGGGGAGCTATTGCCGCTGCATCTGCCGACGGGCCTCACGGTCTCGGACGCTGGATCTTGATCGCTAGCGGTGGAATGCTTATATCGAGAAGGGGGTCAGATGCCTAAAGAGAACATGCTGCAGCGGGCACTGCGCCGCTTGGCATCGTCGAACGCCGAACTGGAGTCCGAAGAGCTCCAGCAAAACGTGCGAGAGACGGGCGCCGTACCGATTCGCACCTGTGAGGATCGGCAGCAGGTTGAGCTGACGGGGGAGGTGTCCACGGTGACGATCAGTCCACGTGGGGGTCATCCCGCGCTCGAGGTTGAACTCCGCGACGGATCGGGTGCCGTCACGCTGGTATGGCTGGGCCGACGCCAGATCCCGGGCATCGATCCCGGTCGCTCGCTGAAGGTCTCCGGGCGGATCAGTTGCCACGAGGGCCGACGGTTGATCTACAACCCTCGCTACGAGCTGCTGGCCGCGTCGGCACATTCGTGAGCGAGGACGTTCCGTCAACAGCGGATTATTCTTCGACCCGTGCTGGCACGACCAGAGCGGATCCTGGTTCGTTCGATTACGTCGAAGATTTCGTTCGCTACCAGCTGTCGGCCTCCCTCGGTGGCGCTCGTGGCATGGTCGAGTCGGCGCTGCCGTTCGTTGCATTCACAATTGCGTGGCTGATCGGCCACGAGCTCTATCCCGCCCTGATTGCCGCGATCGGTACGGCGCTGATCGCGGCACTCGTCCGGCTGATGCAGCACCAGTCGCTGCGCTTCGTGGCCACTGCGATCATCCCGACGGCGATCGCCGCGTTCGTCGCTAGTCGCACAGGCCGGGCGGAAGATGTCTTCCTGCCCGGCATTCTTTACAACGGCGCGCTCGCGCTGTTGTCGTTGTTCACCATCGCCATCCGGTGGCCGTTGGTGGGATTCCTCCTCGGGGCAGCAATCGGCGACCCCACAGGATGGGCCAAGGATCGAGGACTGGTGCGGATGACCAGCAAGCTCACCGCCGTGCTGGCCATCCCGTACGTCGCAAGATTCGTCATCCAGCTGCCGCTCTTCCTCACCGAGCAGGTGGTGCTGCTTGGGATATCCAAGGTGATCCTGGGTTGGCCCCTTCTGATCGCGGCGTTGTTCGTGATCGGCCTGTTGCTGTCCAAGGGCCGGACGCCGATGGAGGACTCAGGGCTCGCGCACCAAGCCGAGGACCCTGCGCCAGCCTGAAGCGGTCAGCTTTATCGGGCGGCCACGCGCGGCGCAGCCACCTTTGCTACGGCGACCGATGGGTCATGCCGTGGCGCAAGCATTTGTGCCAGGTCCCGCTCGGTGTCCTGAGCTGACACGAACAGCAACTCGTCGGCGGCTTCCAAGGACCCGTCGATATCCGGTGGGCGGGCGTGGCCATCACGGATGACGGCGACGAGAACCACGTCACCGGGCCAGTCGAGATCGCCGATCCGCGCACCCACACATGGGCTGTCGGCCGGCAGGGTCATCTCGACGAGGCTGCTCTCGCCCTCGTGGAACGTCAGAAGACGGACCAAATCGCCGACGGTGACTGCTTCCTCGACGAGGGCGCACATCAGCCGGGGAGTTGACACGGCGACGTCGACTCCCCACACCTCGTTGAACATCCACTCGTTCTTGGGATGGTTGACTCGGGCGACGGTGCGCGGCACACCGAACTCGGTCTTGCAAAGCAGCGAAACGACAAGGTTCGCCTTGTCGTCGCCCGTAGCGGCGATCGCCACGTCACAGGTATCGATCCCGGCTTCCTCGAGGGACGCGAGCTCGCAGGCGTCCGCCAGCAACCACTCCACCGCCGGCAGCGACTCGGCCTTGATCGCGTGCGGATCCCGGTCGATGAGCAAGATGTCGTGGCCGTTCTCCACCAGCTCGGCGGCAATCGAGCGACCTACATTGCCAGCCCCGGCGATGGCCACCCGCATCCCTCACTCTCCCTTCGGAGGTTGGCCGAGCGTGGCCTCGACCTCCGCGAGCTGAGCGTCGGCAACGGCCGCGTAGGCCAGGTCGCCGTCCTGAAAGATGGTGCTGTCCTTGGGAACCATGCCTGCGCCAAGGCGGAAGAGGAAGGGAACCCGAGCACCGGTTGCGGCCTCGATCTGCTCGATGGTCCGCCCGACCCAGGAGCGGTCGACATGAACCTCCATCAGCCGGACCGATCCGGACGGATCACGCCATTGCGGCTCGGAACCGGCGGGCAGCAACCGACGCAGCATCTGGTCCGCCGTCCAGCGAACTGTCGCCACCGTGGGGATGCCCAACCGTTCGTACACCTCTGCCCGACCCGGGTCGTAGATCCGGGCGACCACATTGTCGACTGCGAACGTTTCCCGTACCACGCGTGCAGACAAGATGTTGGAGTTGTCCCCGCTGGAGACTGCAGCGAACCCGTCGGCGTCGGTGATGCCGGCCTCCAAGAGCACCTCGCGATCGAACCCGACGCCCTTCACAGTCTTGCCGGAGAAGTCCGGGCCCAAGCGGCGAAAGGAATCCGGCTCCAGGTCGATGACCGCCACTGTGTGTCCTCGTTTCTCAAGGCTCCGGGCCAGGCTGGACCCGACCCGACCGCAGCCCATGATCACGATGTGCACGGAATCGATTCTAGTGTCGCGACGACTGGAACGGCCCTGGCGCCGTAATAGCATGCGCCTCGTGGTGAATCTCTCCGATGTGGGCAAGCGGTTGCTTCTGGGCCGCAAGCTCCGGAGCACCCAACTCGGGGAGACGCTGCTGCCAAAACGGATTGCGCTGCCGGTCTTCGCGTCGGACGCGTTGTCCTCGGTCGCGTATGCACCGGACGAAATCCTGCTCACCTTGTCGCTGGCTGGCCTTACCGCGTATGCCTACTCGTGGAAGATCGCCCTGCTGGTTGCCGTGGTCATGCTGGTGGTCGTCGCGTCGTACCGCCAGAACGTGCACGCATATCCATCCGGGGGTGGTGACTACGAAGTGGCGACGGTCAACCTCGGTCCCGACGCCGGACTCACCGTTGGAGCAGCGTTGCTGGTGGATTATGTGCTGACCGTCGCCGTATCCATCTCCTCCGGAGTCCAGAACGCCAAGTCGGTGCCGCTCCTGCACTTCCTGGACGGACACGAGGCGACCGCCGCGTCGATCGCCGTGATCATCTTGATGGCGCTCAATCTGCGGGGAGTGCGGGAATCCGGTGCCCTTTTCGCGGTGCCGACGTACTGTTTCATGTTCGGCGTCTTGATCATGATCGGCTACGGGCTGTTCCGGATTCTGGTGCTCGGCGAGCCGCTCATGGCAGAGTCCGCGAAGTACGGCATAGAACCGGACCCGAAGTACGCCGATTTCACCGGCTTCGCCATGGTGGCGCTGCTGGCCCGGACGTTTTCGTCGGGCTGCGCCGCGCTGACCGGCGTCGAGGCCATCTCCAACGGCGTGCCGGCTTTTCGCAAGCCGAAAAGCAAGAACGCGGCGACCACTCTGCTGCTGCTGGGCACTGTCGCCGTCACGATGGTGGTCGGTGTCGTGGTGCTGGCCAACCTGACTCACGTCAGACTGATCGACGAAGGCCGCTCCTTCTACACGCTCAACGGCGAGCGTGTGGAAGTCATCGAGCAGACGGGGATCGCCCAGCTGGCCGCGGTGGTCTTCGACAACTTTCAACCCGGTTTCTACTTCGTCATCGCGGCGACCTTCGTGATCTTGTTCCTGGCTGCCAACACCGCGTTCAACGGCTTTCCCGTGCTTGGTTCGATCCTGGCGCGGGACGGTTTCCTGCCCCGGCAGTTGCACACCCGGGGTGACCGGCTCGCATACAGCAACGGCATAGTGGTGTTGGCTGCGCTCGCCATCGTGCTGATCATGGCCTACGGAGCGGACGTGACCTCGCTGATCCAGCTGTACGTGGTGGGAGTGTTCGTCTCCTTCACCGTCAGCCAGACCGGGATGCTGCGGCACTGGACTCGTCACCTACAGACCGAAACCAAGCCGGCCGTGCGGGCCACCATGAAGCGCTCCCGGGTCATCAACGCGATCGGCCTCACCATGACCGGCACCGTCTTGATCATCGTGTTGCTGTCGAAGTTCCTCCAGGGCGCCTACATCGCAATCATCGCTATGGCCGTGCTGTTCATGATGATGAAGGCCATCCGGCGACACTACCGCCGAGTGGCCGAAGAAACCGCTCTGGTGGAGGGTGAGGACCGGACGTTGCCAAGTCGGGTCCGGGCGATCGTTCTCGTGAGCAAGGTGCACAAGCCGACCCTGCGAGCACTGGCCTTTGCGAAGGCGGCTCGACCGAGCACGCTCGAGGCGCTCACCGTCGACGTTGACCCCGCCGAGACCGAACGGCTGGTGCAGGCTTGGGAGGACGCCGACATCGACATACCGCTCAAAGTGGTGGCATCGCCGTACCGGGAGGTGACCAACCCGATCATCGACTACGTGCGGAACGTGCGCACCGAGAGTCCCCGCGACGTGGTGACGGTCTACATCCCCGAGTACGTGGTGGGTCGTTGGTGGGAGCAAATCCTGCACAACCAGAGTGCGCTGCGGCTGAAGGGCCGCTTACTTTTCACTCCCGGCGTCATGGTGACCTCGGTGCCGTACCTCCTCAAGTCCTCCAGCAAGGCTGAGCAGCGGTTGGCGCGGGAAACCGCCAGTGAGAACGCGGCCCGCCGGTATCTGCGGAGCTAGCCGTGTCGCGACCGACGCCGACTCCCGTCGAAGCCACCTCGTCGAGCCGTTCGAGTGTCACTCCGGTCACCTCGTCGAAGGACTCAGGTCAGGAGACTCTGCTGGGTCCGGTCGAGATCGATGCGATCGCCCACGGCGGACACTGCGTAGCTCGATACGAGGGCCGGGTGATCTTCGTCCGCCACGCGCTGCCCGGTGAGCGAGTGCAGGTCCAGATCACCGACGACAGTCATGATCGTTACTGGCGGGCAGATGCGGTGCAGGTTCTGCGGCCCAGCGCGGATCGGGTCGCTCCGCCGTGCCCGATCGCCGGTCCGGGGCTGTGCGGAGGCTGCGACTTCCAGCACGTCGATCTCACTGCGCAGCGCCGGTTGAAGGCCGAGGTCCTCGCTGAGCAGCTTCGCCGACTCGCGGGAATCGACTGGACTGACGTGGTTGAGCCGGCCGACACTCCGCACAGCGCAGAGGGCCTCGGCTGGCGCACGCGGATGCGATACCACGTCGATGACCGTGGCCGAGCCGGTCTTCGGGCACATCGTTCGCACGCAGTCGTGCCGCTGCCACCGACGGGTTGCCCGATCGCCGACCGACGAACACCACCGGTCATCCACCGCCAATGGAACCCGGGCAGCGACCTGATTGCGGTAGCCGGCGCGACGCAGACCGCCCTCACGGTGGATGGCGAGCTCATCGGTGGTGATCACCAACTCGTAGAGCTGGCCGCAGACCGTTCCTGGACGGTGCGTCCCGACACGTTCTGGCAAGCGCATTCACTGGCGGCGGAAACACTTGTGGCCGCGGTGCTCGACGGCGTTGTCCCGCGGCGGGGCGAAGGCGCCTTCGATCTCTACTGCGGAGTCGGTCTGTTCGCCGGGGCGCTACTCGACGCGGGCTGCCGGGTCTGGGGCGTTGACGCCAATGCATGCGCCATCGAGCTGGCCAAGAACAACCTGATCGACGCCGGTGATCGGGTGACGCTGCGAACCGATCGCGTCGAACGGGCTCTGCGGCGGCTGCCCCGGCGAGCAGATCTGATCGTGCTAGATCCTCCGCGCACGGGCGCGGGCCGCGCTGTGATGGAACTCATCGCCTCCCGGGCACCACGGGCCATCGCGTATGTGGCGTGCGATCCGGCGGCATTAGCCAGGGACCTGGGGACGATCGGGCACACGGGCTACTACTCGGTCACGAGTATCCGTGCTTTCGACCTCTTTCCGATGACTGCCCAGGTGGAGTGCGTAGCGATCATCGAACGGGACCCGGGTGCCGGGAAGGGCCGGGCCCGCGGACGCTAGGGTGCGAAAGAAGGGACCACTAGTGCGAATCCTCCCGTGATATCTTGACGTCAAGATACATGGCTGACATCGACGGAGTGCTCATGAGCGTAAACAGTTTCGATGCCAAACAAACTCTCCAGGTTGGCTCGGATAGCTATCAAATCTTCCGGCTGGACGCTGTCGACGGATCCGACCAGCTCCCGTACAGCCTTAAAATCTTGCTGGAGAACCTCCTGCGCACCGAGGATGGCGCTAACATCACCGCCGACCATATCCGGGCCCTCGCATCCTGGGATCCGACCGCGGAGCCGAGCGAAGAGATCCAGTTCACGCCGGCCCGGGTGATTATGCAGGACTTCACCGGCGTGCCATGCGTGGTGGACCTGGCCACCATGCGCGAGGCGATGGCCGACCTGGGTGGTGACGCGACGAAGATCAATCCGCTGGCGCCGGCGGAGTTGGTCATCGATCACTCGGTGATCGCGGACGTCTTCGGCACCGCCGACGCCTTCGAGCGGAACGTCCAGATCGAATACGGTCGAAACCGCGAGCGCTATCAGTTCCTCCGCTGGGGCCAGACCGCCTTCGACGACTTCAAGGTCGTCCCGCCTGGCACCGGGATCGTCCACCAGGTCAACATCGAGCACTTGGCCCGAGTCGTCTTCTCCCGTGAGATCGAAGACGCCTCGGCGGACGCCGGACGTGTTGTGCTGGCCTATCCCGACACATGCGTCGGCACCGACTCGCACACCACCATGGTCAATGGGTTGGGTGTGGTTGGGTGGGGCGTCGGCGGAATCGAGGCGGAGGCAGCGATGCTGGGCCAGCCGGTGTCCATGCTGATCCCACGCGTGGTTGGCTTCAAGCTGTCCGGCAGTCTCCCGGAGGGCGCCACTGCCACAGACCTGGTCTTGACGATCACCGAAATGCTGCGCAAGCACAAGGTGGTCGGCAAGTTCGTCGAGTTCTACGGACCTGGCGTCTCCCACGTACCGCTGGCCAACCGGGCCACCATCGGCAACATGAGCCCCGAGTACGGCTCAACTATTGCGGTCTTCCCGATCGATGCGAAGACCACCGACTACCTGAGACTGACCGGCCGCACCGAGGAACAGATCGCCCTGGTCGAGACCTACGCCCGCGAACAGGGCCTATGGCACGAGGACGATCGCGAGCCTAAGTACTCCGAATATCTCGAACTCGATCTCGGCTCGGTGGTGCCGAGCATCGCCGGCCCCAAGCGTCCGCAGGACCGGGTGATCTTGGCACACGCCAAGGGAGGTTTCCGCGAGGCGCTCGACGACTACGTGGAGGAATCCGACGCACCCGACCTCCCGGGATATGACGAGGCGGTGGTCGAGTCCTTCCCGGCCTCAGATGCACCGAGCCATGCCAGCGACGACCACGAGACCGATCCCCACGAGTACGGTGAGCACGGTGGCGGGATCGGGCGGCCGAGCCGCAGAACGCCGGTGACGTTGTCCGACGGCAGTTCCTTCGAGATCGATCATGGTGCTGTGGTGATCGCGGCGATCACCTCATGCACGAACACCTCGAATCCGAGCGTGATGATCGGCGCCGCGCTGGTTGCCAAGAAGGCGGTGGAGAGGGGCCTAAGCCGCAAGCCCTGGGTCAAGACCACGCTGGCCCCGGGATCGAAGGTCGTGAGCGACTACTACGAGCGTTCGGGGCTGACGCCCTATCTGGACAAGCTCGGCTTCAACCTCGTCGGCTATGGCTGCACCACATGTATCGGCAACTCCGGTCCACTGATTCCTGAAGTCAGTGCCGCGGTCCAAGAGAACGATCTAGCGGTGGTCTCGGTGCTGTCCGGCAACCGCAACTTCGAGGGCCGGATCAATCCCGACGTCAAAATGAACTACCTGGCGTCGCCCCCGCTGGTCGTCGCTTACGCGCTCGCCGGGAGCATGGACATCGACCTGACGAACGACGCCCTCGGCACCGACGAGCAAGGCAACGACGTCTACCTGAAGGACATCTGGCCGACCGAGGCGGAGACGGACGAGATCATCGCCTCCTGCATCGGCGCCGAGATGTTCGCCGAGTCATACGCCGACGTCTTCGCCGGCGATCAGCAGTGGCAGTCGTTACCCACCCCCGAGGGCCAGGTGTTCGAGTGGGACGCCGACTCGACCTACGTTCGTAAGCCGCCCTACTTCGAGGGCATGCCCGCCGACCCCGAGCCGGTTCGCGACATCGCCGGCGCTCGGGTGCTGCTCAAGTTGGGCGACTCGATCACGACCGACCACATCTCACCAGCCGGTTCAATCAAGGCCGACTCACCAGCCGGTCAGTACCTCACCGAGCACGGCGTGGACCGCAAGGACTTCAACTCCTACGGATCCCGCCGGGGCAACCACGAGGTCATGATTCGGGGCACTTTCGCCAACATCCGGCTGCGCAACCAGCTGGCCCCCGGGACCGAGGGTGGCCTCACCCGGGACTTCACGGCTGCCGACGGGCCGGTGACCACGGTCTACGAGGCCTCGCAGCACTACTTGGCGGCGGGAACTCCGTTGGTGATCTTGGCCGGCAAGGAGTACGGGTCTGGGTCGTCGCGGGACTGGGCGGCCAAGGGTACGGCGCTACTCGGTGCCAAGGCGGTGATCGCGGAATCGTATGAGCGGATTCACCGCTCGAACTTGATCGGGATGGGCGTGCTGCCGCTCCAGTTCCCGGAAGGGCAGAACGCCGAATCCCTGGGACTGACGGGCGAAGAGACGTTTTCGATCACCGGCGTTGAAGAGCTGAACTCGGGCACCACCCCGAGGACGGTGACGGTGGCCACGGCCGAGAAGTCCTTTGAGGCTGGCGTCCGTATCGATACTCCGGGGGAGGCCGAGTACTACCGTAACGGCGGCATCATGCAGTACGTGCTGCGTTCACTGCTCAAGAAATGACCAGCTCCTCAAGACGTTGGTGATCATGGGCATGCTTTCATCGCTGCTGTCCGGGCTCAATTCCGGAACGATCGAGGCGATCGATCTGACCGCACCGCTGTCGCCGGCGACTCCTGTCCTGCGGCTGCCTCCGCCGTTCACCAACACCATCCACCTGAGCCTGGAGCTGGTGAGCGACTTCGACGACGCCGGCCCGATGTGGCGTTGGCACAACATCCATACCGGTGAGCACACGGGCACGCATTTGGACGCTCCTGCGCACTGGGCGACGGGCAGGAACGGATCGACCGTCGACCTTATCGGCCTGGATCGGTTGATCGGTCCAGCGGCGGTGGTCGACGTGACGGAGCAAGTGGCTGACGACAACGACTTCCTCCTCGAGCCGGACCATTTGCTGGCCTGGGAAGCTGAGCACGGCAGATTGCCGGAGGGTGCATGGGTGCTGCTCCGCAGCGGCTGGAGTGCCCGGGCAACCGACGAGGCTGCCTTTCTCAACGCTGACGAGAACGGGCCGCACACCCCCGGCCCATCGGCAGCCGGCGCTCGCTGGCTCGCGACGGAACGGGTGATCACCGGGTTCGGGGTGGAGACCGTGGGCATCGACGCGGGCAGCGCGGGTGGCATGGATCCAGCGTTCCCTGCCCACCACTTCCTGCTCGGAGCCGACCGCTACGGACTGACTTCGCTGCAGAGCCTTGATCGGCTGCCGGCGACCGGTGCGGTTCTGATGGTCACTCCGCTGCCCATCGTCGGTGGTACCGGCAGTCCCGCCCGAGCGGTCGCCTTCCTCGAGCTCAGCTGATGCTGATCGCCGAGCTGGTCGGACGGACCTTGGCTCAGCTTGGCGTCAGGCACGCGTTCGGTGTGGTCGGCAGCGGCAACTTCACAGTGACGAACGCGCTACGTGATCATGGTGTGCCGTTCGTGGCCACCCGACACGAGGGCGGCGCAGTGACGGCCGGGGACGCCTACGCGCGGACCAGCGGTGAGGTCGCGGTGGTGACTGTTCACCAAGGCTGCGGCTTGACCAACGCGATCACCGGCATCACCGAAGCGGCCAAGAGCCGCACGCCCTTATTGGTGCTGGCAGCCGACGTCGCTGGCTCCGCGGTCCGCTCAAACTTTCGCATCGAACAGGACGCGCTGGTCCGCAGCGTTGGTGCGGTCCCCGAGCGGGTTCACTCAGCCGCCAGTGCACTGGCGGACGTCATGCGTGCCTGGCGCACGGCGCGTAACGGCCGGCGCACGGTCGTGCTCAACCTGCCCTTGGACATCCAGGCCATGGGGGTGCCGGACGCGACGCCCGACTCCGTGACTGATCCCGGCCGGCCAGCGGCCGTGCGGCCAGGGGACAGGGACGTCCGTCGCCTGGTCGAGTTCATAATGGCAGCCGAGCGGCCGGTATTTCTCGGCGGGCGAGGTGCTCGGGCCTGCGGACCCGGCCTCCGGAAACTGGCCGACCAGACCGGAGCGCTGCTCGCCACGTCGGCAGTCGCCAAAGGCCTGTTTGCCGGCGATCCGTACGACCTGGGCATCTCCGGTGGCTTTGCCACCCCGCTCGCCGCTGAGCTCATCGGCCACGCCGACCTGCTCGTGGCCTGGGGTTGCAGCCTGACCATGTGGACCACGGGACACGGACGGCTGATCGGCGTGGACACGACCGTGGTTCAGGTCGACGACGACGAGCCATCATTGGGCGCCAACCGACCGATCAGTCTGGGGGTGCACGGTGACGTCTACGAGACCGTGCGTGCCGTCGCTCAGCTGCTCGAGTCAGAACCGCGGCGCGAGGGATACCGAACCGTTGGGGTGGCCGACCGCATCGCCCGGGAAACCCGCTGGAACGATGTTTCGACAGAGGATCTTTCGACTGACTCCACCATCGATCCGAGGCTGTTGAGCCGAGTTCTCGACGACCTGCTGCCGCAGGAGCGGGTGCTTGCCGTGGACTCCGGCAACTTCATGGGTTACCCCGCGGCCTACCTGTCCGTACCGGACCCTGCGGGCTTCTGCTTCACGCAGAGCTTTCAGTCAATCGGCCTTGGGCTGGCGACCGCGATCGGCGCGGCGCTCGCCAGTCCCGGCCGGCTTCCCGTGCTTGCCACCGGCGACGGTGGTCTGCTGATGGCCGCCGCCGAGCTGGAAACTACCGTTCGGCTCGGCCTGGGACTGCTGATCATCGTGTACGACGACCATGCTTACGGAGCGGAGGTCCACCACTTCGGGCCAGACGGCGCTGATTTGGAGACAGTGGTCTTTCCCGACGCCGATCTGGCCGCCATCGCCCGCGGATACGGTGCCGACGGAGTCGTCGTCCGGCGCAGCGGCGACCTCAGGGCGGTCGAGCATTGGCTGTCCGGCGATCGCCAGCGGCCCTTGCTTGTCGACGCCAAGATCAGTAGCGACGGCGGGTCGTGGTGGCTTGCAGAGGCCTTCCGAGGCCACTGACGACAGGTCTAGATCTGTTCCTGCGGACACCACCAGGTGGTGCGACCGCCAACCGTCGATCGCCCCATCTCCGCCCCGCAGCGCGGGCAGTGCCGGCCCGGCTTGCGGTGCTCCATGATCGTTCCGGTGTGCACGCCGCCCTTGGCGATCGCCTCCTTGGTCGCGCGGCGAAGGGCGCGGCGTAGCACCCTCAGATCGTCCACCGTCAGCGCCTCAGCCGGCCGCAGCGGCGAGATACGCGCCTGCCACAGCGTCTCGTCGGCCAGCAGATTACCGACGCCGGCGATGACGCTCTGATCCAGCAACCGCGCCTTTACCGGGGCCGTGCCGCGACCAAGCCGCTCCGCGAACTCCGCGGCAGTGATCAGCTCCGCATCGGGTCCGAGGTGGCTCAAGTCGGGATCAAGTCGGACGCGCCCCAGCCGCCGCTTGTCGAACAGTCGCAGCTGTCCGCCGTCGGCGAAGGTCAGGGTGAAGCGATCCCAGGCGGGCTTGCGGACGGCCACCTCGGCCTCTTGGCCGTAGCGGTTGCCCAGCCAGTCACCGCCCTCTGCGCTTCGGCCGTCCGGACCGGAGATCAAGACCCGACCGCTCATCCCGAGATGGATGCCGAGCAGCGGTCCCGGCGCGTTAGCCCGGCCGATGCCTGACGTCTCGCACCACATTGACTTGCCACGCCGGCAGGCAGCAATGAGCACACGACCCAGGAGGGCCGCGCGGATCTCGCCGGGCCTGTGCGGGCGGCACTCCCAGATGTCAGTGTCATCCACGTCAATGATCTTGCGGCCGAGTCCCGCCTTCTCGATGGCAGCCCGCGCACTTTCTACATCGGGTAGCTCAGGCACGGGCATCAGTTTGGCGCAGCGCTCAAGACATCTGATGCTGGGAACTGTGATCGGCGATGTTGAGCTGAGAGTCAGGTTCCCGATCGATGATCAAGTGCTGTCTGACCTGCACGCTCGCGCCTTCGGCAATCGGAACAGCGGACCCCAGCCATGGGCCCAGCGTCTCGAGCATCACAGCCTGACCTGGATCGGTGCTTTCGAACACGACGCCTTGATCGGGTTTGTGCATGCCTGTTGGGACGGTGGGTCGCACGCATTCGTGCTCGACACCATCGTCGACAGCTCTCACCGGCGGCATGGCGTCGGTCGGGCGCTGGTTCGGGCACTGATGGATCAGGCTGCGGCCGCAGGCTGCGAATGGCTGCATGTCGACTACGAGCCGCACCTGTCCATCTTCTATGAGAAGGCGTGCGGCTTCGAGCGTACGAGCGCGGGTCTCCGTCGACTCAGTGCTGCATTCGGGCCAGGCGAGCAGCTGTGATTGGCTTGTTGAGCAGCGAGACTTGCTGTTGTCCGTCGACTCAGCGCTGCATTCGGGCCAGGCGAGCAGCTGTGATTCGCTTGTTGAGCAGCGGGACTTGGTGTCTGTCCACCCAGGTGGGTGGGATCCATTCCGGCAATCGGTCGGAGTTCATCCGACAGGTCCAGCCCCGGCTAGCGAAATTGTGGTGGTGATAACTACACAGCAGTGTCAGATTGTCGAGATTCGTCTCGCCGCCGTCGACCCACTCGACGATGTGGTGACGCTCACACCACTCGGGCGGATGATCACAACCCGGAAATGAGCAGCCGCCGTCACGGGCGATCAACGCGATCGTCTGCGTCCGGCTCGCGATCCGGCGGCTGCGGCCCAGATCCAATACGGCTCCCGACCTGGTCAGCACGGTGGGCACAATCTCGGCCTGATCGGCCAGTCGCAGCACTTGCGTCGTCGAGATGAGCGCGCCATCGCTCGTGGTGGCGTGGCCCATCTTGGCCAGCAAATCGTCAAGAGCGATGGTCACGATCACGGTTGCGGGCGTACCGCCCGAGTCCGGCACATCAGCGACTCGAAAAACGCGGTCGCAGATGTCTTCCAGTGCGTCGTGGAGCCGCTGACCGCGTGTCCTTTCGTCCCGGTCCTGCTGGACGGTCGTGCCGTCGGACTTCGTGATCGTGCCGACTCTGGGTTTGCTCAGCGGAGACAGCAGCGCATTGAGCTTCGCTCCGAGTGAGCCCGTCAACCGGAATTCTCCGCTGAATCCGCCGTCTTTCGTAGGCCGCATGTCGAAGTGCCGCCGATCTTGCTGCAGTTGCTCATCGGGCAGCGCGCCGTCCGGGTCGATGGCGGCGACGGTGCGGGCTGCCAGCTTCGACAGTTCCTTCGGACTGAAGCTCATGGCAAAGCCGGTCAACAACCTCTCACCCTCAGTGATGTCTGCTGGATCGAACCCAGGCCGATCAACGGAGGCCAGCGCTTTGACGATGAGCTGCACCTGTTCAGGGGAGACGTCACCGGTGCGCTGTGCGGCGCCGAGGAGGGGGCGAGTCGGATCCAATGGCTGACCAAGCATCGAGACCCTGTTACCGACAGCTTCTGCAGCGTGCACGCGCCGAGCCGCCTCACCTGGCGACAGACGCAAACTTTGCACCAGCACTCGGTTAAGGCTGCCTTGAGTCAAGGCGTCGGCCAGATTGCGGCGCTGAGCGTCGATGATCACTTGATGATCGATCACCGGCAGCCGGTTCCGTAGCCGCTCAAACGACTGCATGAACCCGATCAGCCCAGAATTGTCGTAGCCGTCAAGGCCGCCGTCCTCGACGATCTTGATCAGATGGTCAAGATCGGTACTCAGGACGTCGAGGGCAAGATCAGCGGCGGTCGGCTCAGCACCAATGCTGCCCAACTCCCCCGAGTTCATACTAGAAATTATACTCGAACACACGTACGAATACAACGCGGAAATCGAGTGAAGTTGGTGGAGGGTACTGACCGCGTGCCCGGCGGAATACCGACGTCGTTGGCCCCGGAGATATCTGCGATCACCGCTCAAGCCTCGCAGAATCGCTACCGAAGCGCGGGTCAGTGATTTTGATTTGTCCCAGCACTAATCACAGACTTGTCGATCAACGCGATGTTGCTCTGCTCACGGTCGGCTACCCCGAGCACCGCAACCGAAGCTGCCTCCTCGGACAGTCGATCAACGCGATGTAGCTCTGGTGGCGGTCGCTACCGCTAGCAGACCAACCAAAAACTGCTAGCTCGGCTCAACACATGTCCCTTTGTCCGCGGGTTCTCTACGACGAGCGGCGGAACCCGAGCGGCGACGCGGCTCAGCGCCTAGCTCAATGGCCAGATCAAAGATGCTCCCCTCTTCGCGAATCACACGACTAGACGTCTCCCAGACTTCCGGTCTGCGAGTTCAGAGCATCGGCGAGCAAGCGGGCGTACGTCTCGATCTCCCCGGCACCGTACCGAGTCCGGGGCCAAAAGAACCCGCGCAGGCCATCCCCCTTGGTGCGCGGCACGACGTGCAAATGGAGATGGGGGACCGACTGGCTCACCACATTGTTCATCGCCACAAACGTGCCTTGGACCTCCAGAGCTTGCACAATGGCGCCGGCGATCCGTTGGGCCAGAGTGAGTAGCGGAGTCATCAGCTCCGAAGGCAGGTCGAGCAGGGTATCGACATGGCTGATCGGTGCAATCAGCACATGTCCCTTGAATACCGGTCGATGATCTAGAAAGGCGATCAGCTCATCAGTGCGGGCGACCACGGCGGCACTGATTTCGCCGCGTGCAATCTGGCAGAAGACGTCAGTCACCGAACCAATGCTAGGGGTGGCGTAATCGAACAAAATTTCGATAGAGTCTGGTGATGACGTCGCTGGTCTATGTGCCACCTGGCTGGCCGCCTCACGTCCGTCCGCCGGGTGCTTCCGACTGGGAGGCCACCGCTATCAGTTTCCTCCTCGACTGCTGTCCGCCCGACTTCCGCGCCTATCGGGTGCTGCGCAACCATCCCGTCGTGCTAGCGAGGTTTGCGGCCAGGTTCGTTGAGGGCCAGCATCGATGCACGCAGGAGGGCCTCGCGGAGATACGGACGAGCCTCAAAGACCTGGTCACCAGTGACGTCATCGAGGCGGCCGCTGCGGCTTGGCTGGCGGAGGACGCCCGACTAGCCCGGACCCGGCGGGCGGTGTTGCTTGTGGAGCAGGCCCTGCGTGGGCAAGCCTTCGTACGAAAGCTCTGACCTCAACTAAACTCGGCGCCATGCCCGGACTGTTGAGCACTATCCGGAGCCCACAAGATCTTCGGGCACTACCGGCGGACCAGCTGCCCGCACTCGCGGCGGAGATCCGGACCTTCTTGATCGAGCAGGTCAGCCAGACCGGCGGTCACCTCGGCCCCAATCTCGGTGTCGTCGAACTGACGATCGCGGTACACCGGACGTTCGAGTCGCCGAGCGATCCGATCCTGTTCGACACCGGGCACCAGGCGTACGTGCATAAGATCCTGACCGGCCGCCAAGACCGATTCCCGACTCTCAGGCAGCGCGGGGGCTTGTCTGGCTATCCCAACCGGGCCGAGTCAGCGCACGACTGGATTGAGAACTCCCACGCTTCAACCGCCCTTTCCTACGCGGATGGCCTGGCTAAAGCACTCCGCCAGCAGGGCCGGCCTGGGACAGTGCTGGCCTTCGTCGGTGACGGCTCGTTGACCGGCGGCATGGCCTGGGAAGCCTTGAACAACATCGCTGCCGACGACGAGCTGCCATTGGTGATCTTGGTCAACGACAACGGCAGATCGTACACGCCCACCGTCGGCGGACTCGCCCGGCAGTTGTCCGGCCTGCGGACCAACCCGCACTACGAGCAGATACTCGACGTGGTGAAACGCAACGTCAGCCGCGCACCACTGGTCGGCAGCGCCGCCTACGACGTGTTGCACGGAATCAAGATCGGGTTGAAAGATCTCCTCGCGCCGCAGGGCATGTTCTCCGATCTCGGACTCAAGTACGTCGGCCCGATCGACGGTCACGACGTCGCCGCGGTCGAGCGCGCGCTGCTTCAAGCGAAGCAGTTCGGCGGCCCGGTGCTGGTGCACTGCCTGACCCGGAAGGGCAACGGCTTCTCGGCGGCCGAAGCCCACGAGGAAGACCGCTTCCACGCGGTGGGGAAGATCAACTCCACGACGGGCGAGTCCCTGACCGGGCCCTCGGCGCTGAAGTGGACCGATGTCTTCTCCGAAGAGCTGCTACGACTGGGCAGTGTTGAAGAGAGGGTAGTGGCAATCACCGCAGCGATGACCTACCCGACCGGCCTCAACCGATTCGCGCGGGTCTTTCCAGACCGCGTCTTCGATGTCGGCATCGCCGAGCAGCACGCGGTCACCTCAGCCGCAGGGTTGGCGATGGGCGGATTGCATCCGGTGGTCGCCGTGTACGCCACGTTCCTCAACCGCGGCTTCGATCAGCTACTGATGGACGTCGCGCTGCACCGATGTGGGGTCACGTTCGCGCTGGATCGAGCCGGAATCACCGGACCTGACGGAGCCAGCCACCACGGGATGTGGGATATGTCGATCCTGCAGCTTGTCCCGGGACTGCACTTGTCGGCGCCGCGCGATGCCGTCCGCTTGCGGCAGGCGCTCGCCACCTCCCTCTCGATCGAGGATGCACCGAGCGTTATCCGTTACTCCAATCAGCAGGTACCGGACGAGATACCGGCGAAGCTCTCAGTGGCCGGCATGGATGTCGTGTTGCAAACGGAGAGTCCCCAGGTCCTCGTCGTGGGCTTCGGAGAGATGGTCGTGACGGCGGTCAGTGTGGGGGAGCGCCTTGCCGATCAAGGAATCGGTGTGACCGTCCTGGATCCGGTCTGGTCTCTGCCGGTGAACCCAGAGCTGATCAGGATGGCCGCCGAGCACGACCTGGTGGTCTCCATCGAGGACAACGGCATCGTCGGCGGCTGTGGCGCCCGGCTGGCCCAAGAGATGCGCCTGGCCGAGGTGCCCACGCCCATTCGGGAGTTCGGCATCGAACAGCGCTTCCTGGAGCACGGCAGTCGCTCTGAGCTGCTGGAGGAGCTTCGGCTGACGCCACAGCACATCGCGCGTTACGCCGTGGAAGCTATGGTCCGCAACGATGTCGAACCGAGCCCCAGCCCGCCCGCGCACGCGCCG
>DATFQP010000439.1:0-5844 GCA_035264145.1 Propionibacteriaceae bacterium | reverse complement strand
ACGGACCGCGTTCACCAGTCCTGGTACACCCAACATGGAGTCGCCGCGGAAGTGCACCGGGTCGAGGAACTCGTCATCAACCCGGCGGTAGATCACATCGACCCGCTGCAACCCGGCGGTGGTGCGCATGTAGACCTTGCCGCGGCGGCATTCCAGGTCGCGGCCCTCGACCAGCTCGACTCCCATCGTGCGGGCCAGCAGGGTGTGTTCGAAGTAGGCGGAGTTGTAGACGCCGGGGGTCAGCACGACGACGGTCGGATCGTCGGTGCCCGAGGGCGCGGCCTTGCGCAACGCGGCCAGCAACCGCTGCGGATATCCGGCGACCGGCCGGATTCGCTGGTTGGAAAAAGCATCCGGCAGCGCGGTGATCATGGCGCTCCGGTTGGTCATGACGTAGGAGACCCCGCTCGGCACCCGAACGTTGTCCTCCAGCACCCGCACGTTCCCGTCCGGATTGCGGATCAGATCGACTCCGGCGACGTGAATCCGGACGCCGTTGGGCGGCTCGATACCTGCGACTGCGCGATGGAAGTGGGTGGAGGAGGTGACCAGCTGGCTGGGAATCACGCCGTCGGTGATCACGCGCCGGTCAGCATAGACGTCGGCGAGGAAGGCCTCCAGCGCACGGACTCGTTGCCCCACGCCAGCCTCGATGGTCTCCCACTCGGGAGCCGCAATGACCCGTGGCACCAGATCGAGTGGGAACGGCCGCTCGACCCCGCCGATGTCGAAGGTCACGCCGGCTTGGGTGTAATTCTTCGCCAGTGCCTCGGCGATGCCGTGCAACTCTGCAGGGGTCGTCCGGCGCAGCGTGGAATAGATCGCCTTGTAGGACGGCCGGACACTGCCTGCGGTGTCTATCATCTCGTCGAACGCCTCACCCACGGTGTAGTTGGCGAGTACGTCCTCCATACCGGGAGCGTACTGAACCGGGCGTTTACCTCGCCGTAAAGGTCGAGTTGCTCCGACCCGTCGGACAGGAGGCAACCGGCCAGGAGATTAGGCGTCCCCTCACCGTCTTCGTCGCCGAGTCGGCCGGGGCCAGATCGCCTAAGCTGACCGGGTGCCGAGCGACCGCGACGACATCGGGCTGCCGGAGCAAGTGCAGGTCCGGCTGGAGAAGCGGGCACGGCTGCTGGCTGAGGGTCGTGAACCCTATCCGGTGGGTGTTCCGCGCACCCACTCGCTGGCCACGGTACGTAAGCAGTGGGGCCACCTGGCGCTGGGCGAGGAGACCGATGACGTCGTCGGAGTGGCCGGGCGGGTGGTGTTCGTCCGCAACACCGGCAAGCTGTGCTTCGCCACCTTGCAGGAGGGCCTGGCTGCAGATCATTCCGGCGTACGGCTGCAGGTGATGATCTCCCTCGGCGAGGTCGGCGAGGAGCCGTTCGCGGCCTGGAAGGCCGACGTAGATCTTGGTGACTTCGTGTTCGTCGAAGGCCGGGTGATCTCCTCCAAACGGGGTGAACTGTCGGTGCTGGCGTCGCGCTGGCAACTGGCGGCCAAGGCGTTGAGGCCAATGCCGACCTTGCACAAGGAGCTGTCCGACGAGACTCGGGTGCGGCAGCGCTACGCCGACCTCACCGTACGCGAGGCCGCCCGGGACATGGTGCGGACGCGGGCGGCGATCACTCGTAGCCTGCGCGAGAGGATGCACAGCGAAGGCTACGTGGAGATCGAGACTCCGGTGCTGCAGCTGGTGCATGGTGGCGCCAACGCACGCCCGTTTCGCACCCATCTGAACGCGTTCGACATCGACATGACATTGCGGATCGCGCTCGAGCTGTTCTTGAAGCGGGCGGTCGTCGGCGGCGTCGAGCGGGTCTATGAGATCGGTCGCATCTTTCGCAACGAGGGCATCGATTCCACCCATAGCGCCGAATTCACCATGCTGGAGGCCTACCAGGCCTGGGGTGATCAGCGGAGCATCGCCGCCCTCACCCAGCAGCTCGTCCTCGACGTCGCCGACCTGCTCGGGTCGCGGCAGCTGGACACCCCGGCGGGGGCGGTCGACCTCGACGGCACGTGGCCATGGCTGGGCGTCTATCCGGGCCTCTCGGCGCACCTCGGTGAACAGATCACACCGGACACCGGTGCGGAGCACCTGCGCAAGATCGCCGAGCGGCACGGAGTCGGCGCCGAGGAGGGCTGGACCGCCGAGAAGTTGGTTCTCCA
Source organism: Propionibacteriaceae bacterium (assembly GCA_035264145.1). Classification (GTDB taxonomy): domain Bacteria; phylum Actinomycetota; class Actinomycetes; order Propionibacteriales; family Propionibacteriaceae; genus Microlunatus. Next base: position 3,669 of record DATFQP010000439.1, on the reverse strand, counting down.
TCTGTTCGGCGAGCTGGTCGAGCCGACCCTGATCCAGCCGACCTTCGTCTGTGACTATCCACCGCTGGCCCAGCCGTTGGCCCGCCCGCACCGCAGTGACCCGCACCTGATCGAAGCCTGGGACCTGCTGATCGGTGGCCTGGAACGCGCGACGGGCTTCTCTGAGCTCATCGACCCGGTCATTCAGCGGGAGCGGTTGACCGCACAATCCCTCGCCGCCGCCGCGGGCGATCCGGAGGCGATGCAGCTGGACGACGATTTCCTGGCGGCGCTGGAGTTCGGGGCACCACCGATGGGCGGTCTTGGCCTGGGCATCGACCGGCTGGTGATGCTGTTCACCAATGCCGGAATCCGGGAAACGATCCTCTTCCCGCTCGTGAAGCCCGGGTGAGACAGGCCAAGCCGATGGTCGGTGCCGGTGCGGGTGTCGTCGCTCAGCTCGGCCCACCCTTGCGACTGGTGGCCCCGCCGGAACCTCCGGGATCCGTGTCAGCCGGATCGCGCAGGTGGCTGAAGTCGAAGTCGTCATCAGCGCCCCGGTGCCGGAACCGCCGCGTCAAGGACTTGTCTGCCGGCGTCGTCTCCTCGACCGGCTCAACCGGCTCTGCTTGTTCAGATGATGCGGTGGCTGCTGGCGCCGGCGTCCGAGAGAGGCGGACCTTATCCAGCAGCGTCTGCCCCCGGCGACCGCTGGCTCGAACAACCGCGACGCCGATCGCGGTGGTCAACGGGACGGCGAGGACCAATCCGATAGAGCCGACCAGGGTCCGCAGCACCTCACCGGAAAACTGCTCGGTCTGCACCACCGACAGGATCGGACGGTCGTAGACCACAATCAGCAGCAGGATCGAGAGCGAGGCGCCTGCCGTGGCGAAGGCAATGGTATAGACGGTGGACGCGATGTGATCGCGGCCGATGCGCATCGCCTTGGCGAAGAGGTGCTTCTGGCCGCCGCCGCTGTCGGCCAATTCCCACACGGCCGACGCCTGGGTGATCGTCACGTCGTTGAGCACGCCCAGGCCGGCTACGATGATGCCGCAGATCACCACCGAGGTGAGCCGCAGATCCGGGGCGGCCGCCGCGAGTACGTAGTCGTCCTCGGCCGCCACCCCGGTCAGGTGAGCCCAGCGAGTGGTGAGAAGGCCGAGCAGCGCGCTGACGATGAGTCCGAACAAGGTGCCGACCAATGCCGTCGTCGTGCGCGCGCTGAAGCCGTGCGCGGCGTAGAGGACGACGAACATGATCGCCGACGAGCCGATCAAACCGACCAGGATCGGATCCGAGCCCGCCACCAGGGCAGGGAACATGAACCGGACCAGGATGAAGCCAGCAAAACCGAGGCCGAGCACGGACGCGAAACCCCGCCAGCGAGCCACGGCTACCACCACCACCGCGAAGAGGATGGCAATGACCAGCAAGGGCGTGCTGCGGACGAAGTCCGAGAAGTTGTACTGCGCGGGCTGATCATCGGTCGGCGGGATCCGGATCAAAACGATCTGCTGGCCGACTTTCACACCTGACGCGTAGACCGCGGAGGTCAGCGGGACCGTCACCGCCTGGCCCTTCTCCTCTCCTTCCAGCAGCTCAGCGGTGATATCGGCACAGCGGGTGTCCGTCACTCCAGGCGTCGATCCGGGGAGACCTTCGCAGGAGATCTCCTTCACGGCGGTGATCCGTCCCTTGGGGTAGGTCACCCCCGCGACGGTGTAGCCGGCAACGTCTTCGTTGACATGGGCCGAGATGTCGTCCGGCCACAGCACAATCAGCCCGGCCAGTGTCCAGATGCCCAGCGGAATCAACACGACGACGAGGATGCGCAGCGCGCGTCGGTGCCGAACTGTTTCGCTCGGGGCCGCCGCGCCGTCCGTTGCGTGGGAGTGGGCCACGTTTCCGCCTAGTGTTAGTCCTTGTGAGCCGTACTCCTCGGGGAGCCCGGGCAGGAACCCGGTCGTCCGGCTCATTGCCGCGCCGCGAGTCGGCAGATCGCGATCTTCGCGGCTCACAATCTACCCGGCATTTGCCATCCCCTAACCGGGCCGCCGTGGCCGTGGTCGCTGTGCTGATATTGGGTCTGATCGGTTTGGGTGCCCGCGCTGTGACCGGCGTGCTCGTTGAGCAGGCTCGACAAGGCTCGACAGCGGGCGTGCCGGCACTCCCAGCGACGTCGGCCCCACCCTCGCCAATGGCCACGGCCGAGCCGAGCCCGTCCAAGGGCACAGCGCGCCGGCAGGCGCAGAATCAGGCACAGGCGGCCGGTGCCACCCCCAAGGTGCCCAAGTCGGGTCCCGGCACTTACGTGCTGGCACGGCTGAGCGGCGATCCGGCCGGCAGGACCGGAACCGTGGTGAACTTTGACGTGCGGCGCGAGAAGGGTGTGCCGGTGGACGTCAGCGCGGCGGCCCGGACGATTCAGTCGGTACTGAACGATCGGCGGAGCTGGCGCGCGTCAGACAGGTGGCGCTTCCAGCTGGTCAGTAACTCGGCCAGCGCTGATCTGCACGTCTACATCACCACGCCGGCTACTACCGACCGGTTGTGCGCGCCGCTACTCACCCGAGGGGAGGTGTCCTGCCAGACCGACAATCGCGTGGTGCTCAACGCCAAGCGCTGGGTTTCCGGCGCCGAGAGCTACGGGACCGATCTGACCAATTACCGGCGCTACCTGATCAATCACGAGGTCGGGCATGCACTCGGCTACCAGCATGTCGCGTGTGAGGGCAAGGGACGGCTCGCCCGGATCATGATGCAGCAAACCAAAGGTCTTGACGGCTGCCGACGGAACCCATGGCCGTTCCCGCAGTCGGATTGAGTTCGATGGTCGACCAGACCCGGCAGCTGGAGCTGGACCATCCGGTGCTGCTCCAGCCAACCTTCAACCTGCTTCGCCGCGGGGCGGGGGATCCGACGCATCGCCGAGTTGGCGAGGTGATGCTGCGTGCCACCAGAACACCGGTCGGACCGGCTCTTCTGCACATCGTCGCCAGAGGCCGGCACATCGGCGCACGGGCCTGGGGCGACGGCGCGGAGTGGGCACTGCATCAGCTGCCGAGGCTGGTCGGTGCCGATGACGATCCCGGCGAGTTCCGGCCACTGCCGCAGCATGCGTCGCTGGTCGACGCCCACCGTCGTTACGTGGGCTATCGGGTCGGGTGTACGGACGCCGTCTTCGAGGCGCTCGCCCCCGCCTGCTTGGAACAAGTGGTCACCGGTGCGGAGGCTTTCCGTGCCTGGCGGCTGCTGGTGCGGGAATTCGGTGAACCGGCTCCCGGGCCGACGCAGGATCCCCGCTCGATCGCCTACGGGATGCGGCTGCCGCCGGCGCCCGAGGTGTGGAGGCGCGTCCCGAGCTGGCGGTTCCTCGCGGCCGGGGTGGAGCAACGCCGCAGCCGCACCTTGGTCAATGCGGCACCCCGGGCCGCGGCCTTGGAGCGAACGCTGTGCGGCGAGCTCCGGACGGCCAATCTGGCCTTACGCAGCCTCCCTGGTGTTGGGCCATGGACCTCCGCCGAAGTACGGCAACGCGCTCATGGCGACCCCGACGCCTGGAGCGTCGGCGACTACCACGTCGGCAAGGAGATCACCTACGCGCTGACCGGCGAAGCCTTGGACGACGACGCCTGCACCGAGATCTTGGAGCCGTACCGCGGGCATCGGTTCCGGGTACAGATG
>DATFQP010000438.1:0-7321 GCA_035264145.1 Propionibacteriaceae bacterium | reverse complement strand
ACGCCCGGGCGAACGCCGCCCCGATCCCTGACGTGCCCCCGGTGATCAACGCCGTTGCCATGCCGCCCACCCTAAGTGAACGGCCAGCGCGTACTCCAGGTATTCACCGCGCAGGGGCGTCCTCGCTCTACTTTGAGCCCTAGGCGCTCACCTCGAGCCTCGAGGAGCGGGCTCAAAGTGTGCCTTCCGGGCTCAAGGTCGAGCAATCAGAGGTCCTCTCCACGACGTTGAGCCCTGGGCGTACACCTCGAGCCCCGAGGACAGGGCTCAAAGTGCACCGGGGAGGCTCAATGTCGAGCGGACCCGCAGTCTTTCCACTTTCTCTTCACTTTCTCTTCACTCGCTTTTGCTGGCTTCTCTTCTCTCGCTTCCTCTTCTCTCTCTACTTTGAGCCCTGGGCGTACACCTCGAGCCCCGAGGAGTGGGCTCAAAGTGTGGCTTTTGGGCTGAAGGTCGAGCAATCAGGAGTCCGTGCGATTGATCAGCAGGGTTGCCGCCTCGCGGGCGATGGCGAGTTCCTCATTCGTGGGAATGACGGCGACCTGGGTCCGGGAGCCGGCCGGGGAGACGACTCGGGCGGACCTGGATGGCGCATTGTTCAGCACAGGGTCGACGACGATGCCGAGCCCGTCCAGGCCGTCGGTGACGGCAGTGCGCAGCACCGGATTGTTCTCCCCAACACCGGCGGTGAACGTCAACACATCAAGTCGACCCAGGATCGCCAGATACGCACCGACATAGTGCTTCAACCGGTGCACGTACACCTCGAACGCCAGCTGGGCATCCTCGCCGCCCGAGGCACGGCGCTGCTCGAGCTCCCGGAAGTCATTGACGCCGGCCATCCCTTTCAGACCGGATTGTTTGTTCAACATTGCGTCGATGTCGCCCACTGACATCCCGAGCTCGTTGTGCAGAAAGGTGTGCAGGCCGGGATCCACGTCGCCGGACCGCGTTCCCATGACCAGCCCCTGGAGCGGTGTCAAACCCATTGAGGCCTCTACCGCCATCCCGCCCCGTACCGCCGAGGCCGAGCAGCCATTGCCGAGGTGCAGCACGATCTGGTTGATCTCGCCGAGGTCGCGCCCAACCAGTTCGGCCGCCGCCTGGGATACGAAGCGGTGTGAAGTCCCGTGGAAGCCATAGCGGCGGATCCGGTGGCTGATCGCCAAGTCCCGTGGAATCGCGTACGTGGCCGCGGCCGCCGGCAGAGTGGCGAAGAAGGCGGTGTCGAAGACCGCAACGTGAGGGATGTCGAACTGAGCCCGTGCCGCCTCGATGCCCTCCACGGCACCGGGATTGTGCAGCGGGGCGAGCGGAATCAGGTCACGGATCTCGTCCACCGCTGCGTCGTCCAAGATCACGGGATCAGAGAAATCCGGTCCGCCGTGCACGACCCGATGACCGACCGCCCGAAGTCCGGCTGAGGCAAGATCAATTCCCGCCGCTCGCAGCTCAGCCGCCATGGCCTGCATCGCCTGATGATGATCAGCCACCGGGCTGCCGGCCTCACCGATCCGTTCCACCAGGCCCTTGGCTTGGACCTCGCCGGTCTCGGGCACGACCAGTTGGTACTTCAGCGAAGACGATCCGGCGTTGACCACGAGGACCGGGGTGTCGCTCATGACATCGCCTGAGCTTGGACTGCGGTGATGGCCACGGTGTTCACGATGTCCTCCACCGATGCGCCCCGGGACAGGTCATTGACCGGTTTGCGCAGCCCCTGCAGCACAGGGCCGATCGCGACGGCGTGTGCACTGCGTTGCACCGCCTTGTAGGTGTTGTTGCCGGTGTTGAGATCCGGGAAGATGAACACGGTTGCACGTCCCGCCACCTGCGAATCCGGCAACTTCGTCTTGGCCACGTCGGGGTCCACGGCAGCGTCGTATTGGATCGGCCCCTCCAGCAGCAGCTCGGGCGCACGCTCCGCTGCTAGGGCGGTCGCAGCGCGGACCCGTTCCACATCGGCACCGGTGCCCGACGAGCCCGTCGAGTACGACAACATCGCCACCCGCGGCTCGATGCCGAACTGCCGTGCCGTCTCCGCTGAGGAGATCGCGATGTCGGCCAGCTGCTCGGTTGTCGGCTCAGGAATCACAGCGCAGTCGCCGTAGACCAGCACCCGATCGGCAAGGCACATCAAGAAGACGCTGGAGACTGTGCTCACACCTGGCTTGGTCTTGACGAACTCCAACGCCGGCCGAATGGTGTGGGCGGTGGTATTGATCGCACCCGACACCATCCCGTCCGCCAGCCCAAGATGCACCATCATCGTGCCGAAGTAAGAAACGTCGGCGATGATCTCCCGGGCTCGTTCGATGGTCATGCCTTTGTGCGCCCGCGCCTCGGCATAGGTCGCCGCGAATCGCTCGGACAGTTCCGCATCATTCGTCGAGATGATCTGGGCCGCGTCGAGATCCAGCCCAAGCGCGGAGGCGCGAGCGCGGACCCGCTTCTCATCACCAAGCAAGATCAAGTCGGCCACGCCACGGCGGAGCAAGATCGCGGCCGCCTCCAGGATGCGATCGTCGGTGCTCTCGGGCAGCACGATGCGCTTGCGGTTGGCCCGGGCCCGCTCCATCAACTGGTGCTCGAACATGAGCGGAGTCCGGACGTTCGACGAGGGGACGGCGATCGCGGACAACAGCGCGGCCTGGTCGACCGATTCGGCGAAAACCCGTCGCGCGGTCTCCAACTTGACGGTCGACGACTTCGTCATGGGCCCGCGCACTGTCATCAGCCGCTCTGCGGTCCTGAAGGTACCGAGATCGGTCAGGGCGATCGGCAGATCCTGGTCGACACCTTCCGACAGTCGCCGGATGGTGTCCGGAATGTCGTAGCCGCCGGTCAGGATGATGCCGGCCAGCGCAGGAAATGTCCCCGATTGATGAGCAAGCATGAGCCCCGGCAGCAGATCTGTGCGGTCACTCGGCGCGATCACGGCAACATCGGGACGCAGGCGTTCGAGGACGTTCGGCAGGCTCATCGCAGCCACGATGATCTCCAGTGCCTCCCGGTCCATCCACGAATCGGCGCCGAGGACCAGCCTGGCGTCAGCCGCTTCAGCCAAGGCGCGGAACGTCGGTGCGGACAGGATCGGACTTTCGGGGACTGCGGCCACCATGACATCGGGCAGGTCGGCGAGCGCTCGTTCAACATCCTCCTGGGCATCGTCGTCGACCCGATTGGCGACCACTGCCACGGTCTGCGCGTGATTCGCCTGAAGCTCGGCGATCGCGCTGGCCGCTGCCGCCCGGACCTGGTCGGGCGCGCGATCCCGTCCGTGCACCACCAAGACCACGGGTGATCCCAGGTTGGCCGCGATCTTGGCGTTGAAGGACAGTTCGGTGCCGGTGGCCACGTCTGTGTAGTCCGAGCCGAGGACCAAGATCACTTCGAAGCGGTCGACCAGCTGGCCGAAGCGCTCGACGATCTCATGCAGGGCCTCGTCGGCGTTCTCCCGGGCTGCCTCATAGGTGACGCCGAGGGCCTCTTCATAGGTCTGACGGATTCCCGGCTGCGAGACCAGCAGTTCGACGACCAGGTCACGGCCCGATTCACCAGCGTTCGCGGCGGTCCCCGACTCACGACCGCCGGCGGCGGTCCCCGACTCACGACCGCCGGCGGCGGTCAATGGCCGGAACACCCCGACGGAGCCCACTTCACGTATCAGCGCGTCGAGCAGGCCCAGCGCGACCGCGGACTTGCCGGTGAAACCCTCGGGCGACGCGACATACACACTCCGGCTCACAGCCGCAGGCTATCCATCCCACCCGTCGAAAGGTAAGGGTCGCAATTACGTGAGGCACGGGTGCAAACGCGTGTCCAGCAACATTCCTCGCGTCTATCTTTGAGCCAATGATCAGCGCTCCCCCCCAGATTCCGGGGCTCGCCGAGTGGCGACCCCTGGCTCAGGGTGGGTTCTCGACGGTCTGGCAGGCTCGGCAGGAGTCGCTGAACCGGCTGGTAGCGGTCAAGGTCGACCAGCGAAAACTCACCTCGGAGACGGAGCGGCGGCGCTTCTTGCGGGAGGCCGGTGCGGCCGGCCGGCTCTCGGGGCATCCGGGCATCGTGACGGTGCACGACGCCGGGATTCTGGAGGACGACCAGCCCTACCTGGTGATGGAGCTCTGCCCCGGCGGATCACTTTCGAAGTGGTTGAAGCCAGAGAATCGAAAGTCCCAAGATCGCGTCCGCGACGTGGGCGTACGCATCGCCGATGCGCTCGCCACGGCGCACGCGCGCGGGGTCCTGCATCGCGACGTTAAGCCGGCGAACATCTTGATCAACGCCTACGACCACCCGGGTCTGGCCGACTTCGGTCTGGCAGCTGTGCCCGAACCCGGCAGCGAAATCGCGGCCACTCTGGAAGCTCTCACGCCGGCGTACGCACCTCGAGAAGTGATCTATGGTGAGGCTCCGACGGAAGCCAGCGATGTCTACTCCCTGGCCGCCACGCTCTACGCCCTCCTGTGCGGCAAAGCGCCTCGCTACCCGGAGGGTCGCCAGCCGACCCTGCTCGAGTTGATCGAGCTGCAGGACGAGCCGATCGAGCGGCTGCCCGCGGTCGATCGCGAGTTCATGGATCTACTGCTGAAGGCCCTTTCCGACAATCCGGCCGAACGTCCGACTGCCGCGGAGTTCAGTACGGCTCTGGCGGCGCTGAAGCTGCCGAGGGAAGGGGATCAGCCTGCGGCCAGCGGTAGCGAACGTATCGCTGTTCCGGCGATCAAGGGCAGGCGGCGAGTCAGCGCCGGGCACAACCCCAGCCCGCTTGAGTCCGATCGGCGTCGGGTGGCGCCCGCTCTGCTCGTGGCGGCGTTGGTGGTGATTTTGGCAGCCTTCGTGGCCGCCGTGTTGACCTTGCAGCCGGAAGCCGATCAAGCCACCTCACCGCCGACTACCACCCCATCGGTCACGGCAAGTGCCACGCCGACGCCTACGCCGACGCGGACGCCGAGCCCCACGCCAGAGACCACGAACCGGCCGCAGGTTCCGGCACCTCAGGGGTTCACCGACTGCTCCGACTCGCTCGGCTCGAACAGCTTCTGCGTCACCGAACCGGAATGCTGGAACGGCATTGAGTCGATGGGCGACGCGCCCTGGCTGGGCGAACTCGCCGATTGCAATGAACAGCACATCTATCAGGTCTTCGCCGGCGGCCAGCTGCCCGGCCCGGTGATTTTGCAGTCACAGTTCGAAGCAAACCAGCAGGTCCGGCGGCTGTGCTCGGAGAACACACTGGCAAAGGTGCTGCCGTCCGGCACGGTGGCCAAGGATTGGCAGCTCGTGCCGCTCCCACCCCAGATTCAGCTGCGCGATGACAGGCTGTTTCGTTGCATGGTGAGCTTCGGGGAGGAACGCGACTACCCCATCGAACTGAAGGTGCCCTAGTCGCGGGTCGCGGACATTTGTCAGTGGTGGCGCCTAGACTCGCGGCTTGCGGCACGCGAGAGGGGAACCGGGCAGTGATCCATACACGCCGATTGACAAGGCATTTCGTGTCGAAAAAGGAGACGATTGAGGCGGTTCGCGGCGTTGACATCGACGTAGCTGCTGGTGAGCTGGTGGCCTTTCTCGGTCCCAATGGGGCGGGAAAGTCGACGACGCTGCGGATGTTGACGACCTTGCTTCCGCCCACCTCCGGGACAGCGGTCGTCGCCGGCGCGCAGGTCACCAGCGAACCGGCGCTGGTACGTTCCAGGATCGGCTACGTCGGTCAGGCCAACGGCGCCGGGCACAGCTTCCGGGTCCGTGACGAGCTGGTCAACCAGGGCCGCTTCTACGGGATGAACTCCACCGATGCGGCCGGTAGAGCCGACGAGCTGCTCGCGAGCTTGGACCTGGTTCCACTGGCCAAGCGCCGCGTCAGCACGCTTTCCGGTGGCCAGCGCCGCCGGCTCGATCTGGCCCTCGGGCTGATGCACCGCCCCAAGCTGCTGTTCCTCGATGAGCCGTCAACGGGAATGGATCCGCAGAACCGGGCCAACCTGTGGGATCACATCCTGCAATTGCGCGCTGAGCAGGGCACGACCCTCGTGCTGACCACGCACTATCTGGAGGAGGCCGACGCTCAAGCGGAACGGGTGCTGGTGATCGACCATGGATTGATCATCGCGGACGACACCGCGCCGAACCTCAAGGCCAATCTGGCCGGCGACCGCATCACCATCACCGTCGAACCAAGCGACTTACCGCGGGCCCGAGCCATCGTCGCCGAGGGCGGAAGCGACCTCAGCGAGTCAACCAGCACTTTGGGAGTCGTTCTGACCGCGCGTTTCGACCACGGGCAGCAGGCACTGCCTCGCCTGCTTCGCGAACTGGACAACGATGGGGTGACCGTGCGGGCGGCGGACGTCTCGGTGCCCACACTGGACGACGTGTTCCTCAGCCTGACCGGACGAAGCCTTCGCGAAGACGAGGCGGTGGCGGCATGATCGAGGAACGCGAACGAAGTGAGCTCACGCCGCCGCGGGCTGCGTCCAGCAGTCTCGCTGCCGACACCCGATCGGTGTTCGTCCGCGAGATGTCGTTGATCTTGCGCGATCCCTTCTCGTTGATCTTCTCCATCGTCCAACCACTCGTCTTCCTCGCCCTGTTCGGCCCGTTGCTGGCCGGTTCCATCGATCCGAGCGCGATCGGTGGCGCCTCGCCGTTGCAATGGTTCCTGCCAGGCGTCATCGTGATGATCTGCCTCTTCGGCACGTCGACGGCAGGGGCGAACCTGCTGTTCGAGATCAGCCTTGGCAGCTACGAGCGGGTGCTGGCCAGCCCGATCCATCGCTCCTCGATCCTGATCGGCCGGTCTCTGAAGGAGCTGGCGCCGCTGGTGGTGCAGGCGACCCTGATCACCCTGGTGGCGATTCCCTTCGGCTTCCAGTTGTATCCGGTGCACGCCTTTGCCGGGGCACTGCTCCTCGGCGTCTTCGGGGTGGGTATGGGAGCGTTCTCCAATGCGTTGGCGATCGCCTCGCGGAAGCGCGAGTGGATGTTCTGGGCGGTCCAGCAGTCCTTGCTGTTCCCACTGTTGATCTTGTCCGGAATGATGCTTCCGCTAGAGGCTGGGCCTGAGTGGATGCAGGTTGTCAGCCGCTTCAATCCACTGACCTACATCGTCGACGCCGAGCGAGCACTGTTCTCCGGCACGTTTGCCGACCGCTCGGTGCCGCTGGCGGTCGTGGCCGCACTGATCACCTGCGCCGTCGGTCTGTGGGTCGGTGTTCGCCAGGTGGCCAAGAGCACGACCTGAGCGCCGCTGCTTCAGACGTTTTCCTTCAGCCAAGCGATGTCGTTGCCCTGGCCTTGCCGGCCGCCGGGCGTCTCG
>DATFQP010000437.1:0-6635 GCA_035264145.1 Propionibacteriaceae bacterium | reverse complement strand
GTTCTCCGAGAAGCGGATCTTCCCGGCCATCGATGTGGATGCCTCGAGCACCCGTCGCGAGGAGCTGCTGATGAGCCGCGAAGAACTCGCCATCGTCTGGAAGCTGCGCCGGGTGCTCTCCGGCCTGGAGAGCCTGCAGGGCCTCGAGATGTTGCTGGACCGGCTTCGCAAGACGCAGAGCAACAACGAGTTCCTGGCGGCGATCACGAAGACAATTCCCAGTTAGTCCCGCTCGCGCGCTAATCAGTCCTGCTCGCGCTCGATCGGTTCCCTTGGGCTGCTGTCTTCCTCACTCGACTCGCAGGCTGCGCCTGCTCGCTCACTCGTCCAGACAGCAGCGGGTCCCGATCTGCCGACGCTCGCGGGGAGAGTCCCGCCCTTGCTCGTCCCGTCCCCTTGGACTGCTGTCATCCTCACCCGACTCGCAGGCTGCGCCTGCTCGCCCACTCGTCCAGACAGCAGCGGGCCTCGATCTGCCGACGCTCGCGGGGAGAGTCGCACCCTTGCTCGTCCCGTCCCTGGGTCAACCCGGGACTAAAGCCGGGTTCCCCGCCGTTGTGGGTTTGGTGCGGCGGCTGGGCCTGCGGCACAATTCAAAAGCCTGGTGCCGGTTCACGCCGAAATCTCGACTTGAGTGGCGACCCGGTGCCGAGAAGGAGAAACATGAAGCCCGACATCCATCCCGAGTACCGGGAGACCCAGGTGACCTGCACCTGTGGCAACACCTTCACCACGCGCAGCACCGCGCCGAATGGCGTCTTGCACGCCGACGTTTGTTCAGCTTGCCACCCGTTCTACACGGGCAAGCAGAAGATCCTTGACACTGGCGGCCGGGTAGCCCGCTTCGAGAAGCGGTACGCCGCGAAGAAGGCCACCAAGACCAAGTAGCGACCGAAACGCCGGGAGGCAGGAGCAGATCCTGCCCTACCCGGCGTTTTGCATGTCCGGCCGATCCAAGGTGGACCGGGAGGAAGGAGGATGTTCGGTGTTCGAAGCCGCTGACCATCTACGGGCCGAGTTCGCCGAACTGGAGGCTTCACTCGGCGACCCAGAGGTGCACGCCGACCTGTCCAGAGCTCGGAGAATCGGCCGCCGCTATGCCGAGCTGTCCCCCCTGATCTCGGCGCTGGATGAGCATGATCGGCTCAGTGAGGATCTGGCGGCAGCGCGCGAACTGAGCGCTGACGATCAGGGCTTCGCGGCAGAAGCAGCAGAGCTGGAGGGCCGACTCGAGCTGGTGACCGAACGGTTGACCAAGCTGCTCGCTCCACGAGATCCCAACGACTCCGCCGATGCCCTCGTGGAAATCAAATCCGGAGAGGGCGGTGAGGAATCGGCGCTGTTCGCAGCCGACCTGTTGAAGATGTACAGCCGCTACGCCGAGTCTCGGGGGTGGAAGGTCGAGATCCTCGATGCTCAGGAAACCGACCTCGGTGGCTACAAGTCCGTCACCGCTGCAATCAAGGCGCCGAGCCTGGGTGAGCCGAACGCCATGCCTTATGGCGTGTTGAAGTTCGAGGGCGGCGTGCATCGTGTCCAGCGGGTGCCGGTGACAGAGTCACAAGGCCGGGTCCACACGTCCGCAGCGGGTGTCCTGGTCATGCCGGAGGTCGAAGAGACCGAGGTCGAGATCAGCGATGATGATCTTCGGATCGATGTCTACCGCTCATCTGGTCCCGGCGGACAGGGAGTTAACACGACTGATTCCGCGGTCCGGATCACGCACCTTCCGACCGGCATCGTGGTGTCCTGTCAGAACGAGCGATCACAGCTGCAGAACCGCGAGCAGGCGATGCGGATGCTCCGTGCGCGGCTGACCGCCGCAGCCGAGGAGGAGGCCGCCAGCGCCGCCTCGGTGGCTCGTCGCAGCCAGGTCCGGACCGTCGATCGCTCTGAACGCATCCGTACCTACAACTTCCCGGAGAACCGGATTTCCGACCATCGCATCGGCTTCAAGGCCTACAACCTTGATCAAGTGCTGAACGGCGACCTGCAGGCAGTGATCACCGCCTTGCAGGAGGCGGACACGCAGCTGCGCCTCTCTCAGGTCGGCGAGCCGGTCCGGTGAGCCAGCCGGTCCGGCTGCTGCTGACTGAGGCAACGGATCGGCTGCGCCAGGCCGGAGTTCCATCGCCGGCTCAGGATGCCCGACTCCTGCTGTCGTTCGTGTCCGGGGTCGAGGTCGCTCGGCTGCCCCTGCTGGACGAGCTCGACGATGATCACGCCAGGCGCTTCCGGAAGCTGACCGGAAAGCGCGCAGAGCGTATTCCCGTTCAATATTTGACGGGCAGAGCGCACTTCCGCCGCATCGACGTGGAGGTTGGGCCGGGAGTTTTCGTGCCGCGTCCGGAGACCGAAGTCATGACCGGATGGGCGATCGAGCACCTGACATCGCTCGCTGCCGGACCATACCGACCTTCGGTGGTCGAGCTCTGCACAGGCTCGGGTGTCATCGCCAAGGCAATCGCGAGCGAGGTGACCCGAGTCGACATTCATGCGGTCGAGGTGTCATATGAAGCAGCCGCATACGCTCGGCGAAACCTCGCTGACACCCTGGTCGAGCTTCATGTCGCCGATATGGTGACGGCGCTGGTCGACCTCAATGGCTCCGTAGACCTGGTGATCGCCAATCCGCCGTACATTCCGCTGGACGCCTACGAGTCGGTGGCGCCCGAGGCGCGGAATCATGATCCAGCGCTGGCGCTGTTCTCGGGCGCCGATGGACTGGATGCAATTCGCACCGTGGTCTCGGTTGCTACCCGCTTGCTCCGACCGGCAGGGCTGCTCTGCTGTGAGCACGCCGACGTTCAGGGTGAATCGGCCCCCGCCGTAGTGGTTGCGAGCGGTGCCTTCACCGCCGTGCGGGATCATCGCGATCTCACCGGACGACCCCGCTTCTTTACCGCGGTCCGGCGCTCATGACTGGCAGGATGGCGGCGTGACATTCCGGGTCTTCGACTGCACGTCCGACGACCCCGAACAGCGTGCCATCGCCGTCGACGAAGCGAGGGCATCGGTTGAACGCGGTGAATGCATCGTGCTGCCGACCGACACGGTGTACGGCATCGGTGCCGATGCCTTCGACTCGAACGCTGTGCAGCGACTGCTGAACGCAAAGGGACGTGGCCGCGACATGCCGCCGCCGGTGCTCATCGGCGAGTCGTCCTTGATTCGGGCGCTGGCCAGTGACGTGCCCGAGCCTGCCAAGGACCTGGTTTCTCGGCATTGGCCGGGGCCGCTGACCGTCATCTGTCGGATGCAGCCAAGCCTGCGGATGGATCTCGGCGATACGGAGGGGACGATTGCGCTGCGGGTGCCGGACCACGAGCTCGCTCGAGAGATTCTGCGTCGTACCGGTCCGCTGGCGGTGAGCAGTGCCAATCTCAGTGGCCGGCCGGCCGCGGTCACCTGTCAGCAGGCGGTCGAGCAACTCGGCGAGTCGGTCGCCATCTATATCGATGGTGGACCCTCGGGCGGTGCGGAATCGGCGCCGTCGACGATCGTCGATTTCACCCGGCACGAATGCGGCGAGATCCTCCGCCGAGGAGCGCTGAGCCCTAACGTTCTGCGCGAAACACTGCCTGACCTGTTGGATTCCACGTTCTTTGCCGAGAGCGAGTCAGCTCCCGATCCGGACGAGCACAGCGAATCCGAGTCACCAGCCCGACAGGGTCACAACGGGGGAGACGAGGCGTAGGGTGCGCGAATACCTCTTGGTGTTGGGCATTGCCGCTGCCGTCACGTTTCTTACCAGCGGACTGTGCCGGAGACTGGCGCTTCGCAGCGGCGCCATGGCTAGAGTCCGCGACCGCGATGTGCACACGATCGAGATGCCGTACTTCGGCGGCATCGCCATGCTGCTCGGAGTCGCGGCCGCGATTCTGCTGGCCTGGCAACTGCCCTTCCTCGGCAGGTTGCAGACCGTGCAACAAGACTCTCGCGCCGTGCTGGTCGCGGCGGTCGTGATCTGCCTCGTGGGGGTGCTCGACGACATCTTCGAGTTGCCACCGTTGGCCAAGTTCGCCGGTCAGGTGCTGGCGGCGGGGATTGCGGTGGCGCTCGGCGTCAAGATGCTGTGGATTCCGTTGCCGGGCCAGACGGTTTCCCTGGACGGGCCAGCATCGGTGGCGATCACCGTCTTTTTCATCGTGCTGTGCTCCAACGCGGTGAACTTCGTCGACGGCTTGGATGGTCTGGCCACCGGGGTGGTGTGTATCGGCGCGCTCGCCTTCTTTGCCTACTCCTATCTGCTCACCGTCACCCAAGACCTCACCCGCGCGACCACCTCGAGTCTGATCACCGTTGCGATTGCCGGAGCCTGCCTAGGCTTTTTGCCGCACAACTTCTTTCCCGCTCGGATGTTCATGGGTGACTCAGGGGCCATGCTGCTCGGCCTGCTGCTAGCGACCTCGACCATCAGTCTCACCGGACAGATCGACACCTCGGCTCTGGAGGGTGGTCGAGGTGGGCTGGTCCCGACGGTGCTTCCTCTCGTTCTGCCGCTGGCGATCTTGGCGCTACCGTTCTTGGACGTCGTGCTGGCCTTCATCCGCCGGACTTATGCAGGCAGATGGTGGTTCGTCGCCGACAAACAGCACCTGCATCACCGGCTGCTGGAACGCGGTCACAGCCAGCGGCGGGCCGTGATGCTCATGTACATCTGGTCGGCGCTGGTCTCGTTCGGCGTCATCGTCCTAGGTCTCGTGCGGGGTGACCGGCAGTGGACGGTCGTCGCAGCGGTCGCCTCGATCGCGTTGGTGCTCCTGCTCTTCACCCTCGGCCGCCCAGTCCCCAGCCGGAACCGAGTCAAGCGCGGCGCGTCGCTGTAGCAGAGCCCGCGTGCTTACCGACGCTCGCAGGGCGGTGCCCGGCATCCCAATCCGGGGCAGGCCGGAGTGGGCGCCCTGTGTTAGGTTCGGGCAACCCGCGCGACGTCCGCGTTGCGACCAGGCTCCAACCCGATCATGACAAGGACTGCTCAACTTCGATGACCGCACCGGAGGGCAGCGCCAGACGCAAGGACGGTCCGAGCATTCATGTCGTGCGAGCCCGCAAGCTGCTCGTCGGAGGCGCCGTCGGTGGTCTTGCCGCCACCGCGCTCTGCCTGATCATTTTCGGCATCGTCGGCGGTTATAGCGGCTTCATCTCGGCTGCTCTGGCTGCGGCCATGGTGCTCTTCTTCTACGGTGTCGGCCAGTACGTGATGGTGCTGTTCGCCGATGCCGGGGCAAGGACGTTGCTCACCGTCTCGATGAGCAGCTACACCGCTCGAGTCGTCATCCTTGGCTTGATCCTGGTCCTCTACAACCGGTACCGCGAGGCCTGGCCTGCGCTGCAGCCGATGGCGATCTTCATCACCACGATCGCGGTCGTGGCCGGGTGGCTCGTAGTCGAGGTGTTTGTCTTTTCTCGCTTGAGAATCGGCGTCTACGACACCGAATACGTGACGCCGGTGGGCAGGGAATCCGATCAGTGACCGTCGCCACAATCACTGCTAGCGTGTGTCTCGCCATGAAGCAACACGGTGACCCTACGCAGGATCAGCCGCGATCGCAGTGGGGCGAGAGTTCAGCCGGCTTGAACCAGGGCATGCGCGTGCTCTCTTACCTAATTGGCGGAGTCGTGCTCTACGGATTCCTCGGCTGGGTCGGTGATCGCTACCTGCACACCAGCTTTCTGCTGCCGGTGGGCATCATCGGCGGAGCCGCCCTGGCGATCTATGTGATCATCCGGCGTTTCGGCCAGGTGGACAGCACCACCATCGATGAGCTGGCCGCGTTACGACGGCAGCGAGCTGCCGGGCGTGGAGCTGGGGCTCGATTGGCAGCTACGCCGCGAGAGCAAGCGTCGCCGACATCCGACACGAGGACGGAGGGGAAGCGTTGAGTGGCCTGTTCAGCCTGATGCCCTTGGAATTCGAGCCGCCTGGTGTGGAAAGCTTCGACCTGCCGCCGCTATACGAGGGTGCACCCGAATGGCTGGACAAGTACCTCTTCATGGCCGTCGTCTCGGTGTTCGTGATCTTGGCGTTCTGGCTGATCATGGCGAGGAAGAACGCCATGGTGCCGAGCAAAGGCCAGTTCATCGGTGAGACTGCGTATTTCTTCGTCCGCAACTCGATCGCCCGGGACATGATCGGGCACGATTTCCGCCGGTACCTGCCCTTCTTGATCGCGATCTTCTCCTTCGTGCTGTTGAACAATCTGTGGGGCATCTTTCCGTTCCTGCTGCTACCGACGCCCTCCCACGTCGGCTGGCCCTACGGTCTGGCCCTCCTGGTTTGGTTGCTCTACAACGGCGTAGGCATCGCCAAGCACGGTCCATTCGGCTACCTGAAGCACGCCACGCTGCCAGCCGGCGTCCCGTGGTTCATGTGGCCGATCATCATCCCGCTGGAGTTCTTCTCCAACATCATCGTCCGGCCGATCACGCTCTCCTTGCGGCTCTTCGCCAACATGTTCGCCGGCCACCTGTTGGTGCTGGTCTTCGTCCTCGGTGGGGAGTATCTGCTGCTGGAGAGCGAATCCATCGTGAACAAGCTGGCCGGCGTGGTGGCGTGGATCTGCAGCATGGCGATCTTCGGTTTGGAACTCTTCGTGCAGTCCCTGCAGGCGTTCATCTTCACCGTACTCACC
>DATFQP010000436.1:0-9188 GCA_035264145.1 Propionibacteriaceae bacterium | reverse complement strand
CCGGCAAGCAGATGCTCGACCACCGCTCGAGTGCCCGGTTCCGCCGCCCAGGAATGGTCCGCCCGTCCGCCGACGATCACATCACGCACCGAGTACTGCGGGGTGATGTCGTCGTCCTGGTCCAGATAGCCGATCGACAGCATTCCCGTGCGGACAACCCGGCCCGTATCCGGTTGGCTCCGGCCGATTAGGATCCGCAGCAGCGTGCTCTTGCCGTCACCGTTACGCCCGACCACTCCGATGACCTCACCGCGCCCCAGGCCGAGGCTGACTCCGGCCAGCAGCGTCCGGGTGCCGTATGTGATGGAGACGCGCTCAGCGTTGATCAGATTCGCCATCGGAGCGCGGGCCTACCGGCCGCGCATCGCCTGGCGGGCGCCTTTCACCTGGCGAGGATTGGTCGGCATCGGGCCTTTGGGTAAAGGCGCCGGCGGGCGAACCGCGTCGAGGGCTCGCAACCGCTGCTTGACGTCAGTTACCTGGTTGGGCTTCAGCACCTTCGGCATTTTGCGGATGTGGTCGGCCAGCTTGTCCAGAGGTACCTGGCCCTCCCGGTCGCCCATGACTATGGTGCTGACCAGAATCCCGTAGGCAACCCGCTCATGCTTCTTGACCTCGCTATTGAGCAGCTGCCGTACCCGGCCCGCTTCCCCTTCACCGATGAGCACCAGGCCCCCCGGGCCGAGGGTGCGGTGGACCACGTCGCGGTTGCGATTGGCGGCGATCACCGGCTTGGACACCCACTTTTTTGGCAGCATGCCCAGTGCCACCTCGGCCGAGCCGGCCTGTCCGGTGTAGCGCTTGTATGTGGCGGCCTTGGCCCGCCGCACTAGAACGATCATGGCGAGCAGGAGCCCGGTCGAGGCACCGAGAAATGCGAGATAGATCGGGTGTGGCCACAGCAAGCTGACCAGCAGACCGATGGCGATCGGCAACACAAACGCGCCGATCATCAAATACGGCAGCGCCTTGTCGTATTCGTGGGTGAGCTTGTACGCACGACCGATCTGGCGCATGCGGCCCATGTCGGCCGGATCTTTGCTCTCCTTCTTGCGCGCCTTCTCGGCCTTCTTGGTGGCGGCCGCCGCCTTCTTGGATTCCGCCTTGCCCGGCGCTTGCTTGCCGGTGGGGGAGGGGGCACCTTTGCCGGTCCGGCCCTTGGCCTCAGCCATGCGTCGCCCTTCGTCGAGTGACGTTCGTTGCCATCAAATGCTCCACTGCCTACCTACGCCACGGGGGCTTCGACTCTAGCGTTGCGGCGCTCCATCGCCTGACGGTAGAGCCGGCCCGCCCGGTAGGACGAACGGACCAGTGGACCGCTCATGACCCCCGCGAAGCCGATCTGTTCGGCCTCGACCTGCAGCTCGAGAAACTCTTCGGGGCGCACCCAGCGGTTCACCGGATGGTGTCGCGGGGATGGCCGCAGGTACTGGGTGATGGTGATGATTTCAGCACCGGCCCGGTACAGATCACCGAGCGCAGTGGAGACCTCGGCCCGTGTCTCGCCCATGCCCAGGATGAGGTTGCTCTTGGTGACGAGGCCGAAGTCTCGGGACGCGCGCAACACATCCAGCGAGCGGTCGTAGCGGAAGCCCGGCCGGATGGACTTGAAGATGCGAGGCACCGTTTCCACGTTGTGGGCGAAGACTTCCGGCTCGGTCTCGAAAACCTCTGAAAGATAGTCGCGATTGCCCGAGAAGTCGGGGGCCAGCATCTCGACGCCCGTGCCGGGGTTGAGCTCATGGATCCTGCGGATTGTCTCGGCGTAGAGCCAGGCGCCCTCGTCTGGTAGATCATCGCGGCAGACACCGGTCACGGTTGCGTACCGCAAGTTCATCTTCTGGACCGATTCGGCCACTCGCAGCGGCTCGCCCGCGTCGAAGTCCGCTGGCTTGCCGGTATCGATCTGACAGAAATCGCAGCGCCGGGTACAGGAATCGCCGCCGATTAGAAAGGTAGCCTCCCGGTCCTCCCAGCACTCGAAGATGTTCGGGCAGCCAGCTTCCTGGCAGACAGTGTGCAGATCCTCGCTCTTCACGAGTTGTTGGAGATCTCGATACTCCGGACCCATTCGCGCCGTGGTCTTGATCCAGGCCGGCTTCTTCTCGATCGGCACGCTCGCGTTGCGGACCTCCAAGCGCAGCAGCTTGCGGCCGTCCGGAGCGATCGTCACCCGCTCAGACTACCCGTGATCACGCCTGCCCCGGAGCTCGGTTTGAGCCGAGAGCATGACCGGTTTGCGCCCCCGCACAGATGGGACGGGTGACTGCGTAGAGCCGAGCACCGGCTCCGCGGCGGCGCGAACGAGATGCACGAGCGGAAGTAATGACGCGAGGGACCCACTCAGGTGACATCGCGGCGACGGAAGATCAGCAGCGCCACAATGATCAACCCAGCCAGCAGCACGGTCCAGTAGACCGCGCCGTGGACAAGGCTGACCTGTCGCTCCAGGTACTCCACGCTCAAGCCGCCCTCGGCCAGCTTCTTGACGGGTATCGCGTACTGGTAGCCGTTGTTGACGATCGCCGCAAGGTTGGCTTCGGGCGACCAGGGAGTCAGTCGCTGCGCCCATGCCTGCTCGCCCAGAACCGCATTGCGAATGAACCAAAAAAAGAGGTAACCGAGCAGTACGCCGAGCGCGGCCGCCGTGTGCCGGGTGATCAGACCTACGCAGTAGCCGACGACCGCCAGAGCGCCAGCGATGACCACTCCGCGTCCCGCCATCGACAGCCGGGCAAGCAGTCCGCTCACCTCACCGCCGTGCACTGAGGTGAGCAGCGCCGCCATGGCCAGGACAAAGGCGGAGGCGAGCGCACTCACCAGTAGCGCGAACGTAGCCACGGTGATCAACTTGGAAGCAAAGACCGGGACCCGGCGCGGTACGAAGCTGAGCCAGTTGGCGATCGCACCGGTCGTGAACTCTGCGCCGATGAATGACGCGGCCACCAAGAACATGGCCAAACCGGACAAGTAGATCGCGAGCAGCAAGCCGATCTGAGCGATCTCATTGAACGGCAGTGGCTCTAAGCCATAGTTCTCCTTGGTCGGCGCGACCCCTGCGCATTGCTCCCTGGGTTGGCCGGCATCAACGCACTGCTGTTCCCATTTCTCGTGGTGTTGGTCCCATTCCATCAGGTCTCGCTCATACTGCGCCTGATTGGCGGCCACAGCTTCAGCTGACGGGGGACTGACGTCCGAATTGACCTGCAGTTGGAAGATCGACAAGATCATCAGGACCGCCAGCAGCGTGATGAGGGTGAAGCGTCGGCTCCGCAGCCGGTTGATTTCCGCACCGATGAGCCGGATCACTGCGGTTCTCGACTCGAGGCACCCAAGTGGTCCTCGGCCGTCAACTCCAAGAAGACGGACTCCAGATCGGCTCGCACCGGCGTCAGCTCGAAAACGTAGAGCCCGTGCTCGGCAAGCAGGCGGGTGATGAGCGCAAGATCGAGGTCGGTCGCCGACTGACCTGCCCCCGCGCCGGCCCAGACGTTCAGCATGCCGTCCGGCAAGGGGCGGACCGCAAAGCCGGCCTCGGCAAGCACCGTCGCGGCGCGGGCGGGGTCGCCAATGCCCACCCGGGCCGACTCCTGAGCACCGGCGTCCAGAATGTCGTCCACCTCGCCTTGAGCCAGCAGCCGGCCACGGCCGATGATGGAGACGGTGTCAGCCACCTGCTGCACCTCGCTCAGAATGTGACTGGAGACGAGCACCGTCTTGCCGGAGTCGGCGAGTCCTCGCATGGTGGCTCGAATTTCATGGATCCCGGCCGGATCGAGTCCGTTGGTCGGTTCGTCGAAGATCAACAGCTCCGGATCCTTGAGCAGCGTTGCGGCAATGGCCAGCCGCTGCTTCATGCCGAGGGAGTACGTGCGGTACTTGCTGCTGGCGCGGTCACCCAGCCCGACCTCCTCCAGAACCTGGCCGACCCGTGCTGGCGGCGCGCCGATACCAGAAGCCAGCAGCTGCAGGTTCTTGCGACCGGAAAAGCTGGGAAAGAACTTGGGCTGCTCGACGATGGCGCCGATGCGGTCGATGACATCCGGCAGCCGCGTTGGCACATCCTCGCTGAAAACCTCTATCTGGCCGGCGTCGGCACGGATCAAGCCCAGCAACATCCGGATCGTGGTGGTCTTGCCGGAGCCGTTGGGACCCAAAAATCCGTGGACCCCGCCCGCCGGCACCTTGAGGTCGAGGCCTGCAACCGCTATCAGCTTGCCTTTGCGGGTCCGATAGGACTTACGCAGACCGTGTGTCTCAACGGCGTACGTCGTGCTCGGCGGCATGGCGTGCCGCGGTCCGGTGCTTACCGTCATAATTCTGGCCGGAATCGGTCCTGTAGGACTGTCGGCGGCGACGCAGTGTTCAGGATGTCGACGGCGTCCAACGTGAGACGTTCACCTTGTGGCGCCCACGGTCAACCCGCGCACGAAATCCGGAGCGTTGGCCGGGAGATCGGGTGACCTCTGGTAGGGCTCGAAGGCGAGATAGCGCTCCAGGTGCGGGCGCAGCACTGCAGCCACTTCGGCTAACGAGAGCACGTCACCGAGTTCGGCCGCCATGGACGTGACGCCTGCGTCGGCGATGCCGCAAGGGATGATCTTGCTGAACGCCCGGAGATCGGGATCGACGTTGAGGGCGAAGCCGTGCATGGTTGTCCCCGCGGCCACCCGTACACCGATCGCCGCAATTTTGCGCTCAGATTTCGCCTCGTCCGCGGCAAGCCACACGCCCGAGCGCCCGGGCACCCTGCCCGTCAGGAGGCCGAACTCCGCCAACGTCTGGATCAGCGCTTCCTCGAGACGGCGAACGTAGTCCACCACGTAGGTTGCCTCGGGAAGCCGTACGAGCGGGTACCCCACGAGCTGACCCGGTCCGTGCCAGGTGATCTTGCCGCCGCGATCGACGTCGATGACCGGAGTTCCGTCGAGAGGGCGCTCGTGGGGCTCAGTCCGCTTGCCGGCCGTGTACACCGACGGATGCTCCAGCAAGATCACGGTGTCCGGCCGGGTCCCAGCCGCGACGTCAGCGTGCAGTCGGCGCTGCAGGTCCCATGCCTCCAGGTAGTCGACCTGATCACGCCCCAGCCCTCGGTCGAGGAAAACCAGACCCATGACGCGGAGTCTAGTTCCGTGTGCCCGTAGCAGGCCTCGTGAACGGATACGCCCGCAGGGATTCAGAGCCCGAACTCGGAGCCGAAATCGCCCTCCTCGAGTCGCGCTTTGACAGTGCTGAGGAAGCGTGCCGCCTCGGCTCCGTCAACCAGCCGGTGGTCATATGACAACGAGAGGTACATCATGTCGCGCACCGCGATCACCTCGCCGAGATGCGGATCGGCGACGACCACTGGACGCTTGACCAGCGCGCCGGTACCGAGGATGGCGACCTGCGGCTGGTTGATGATCGGAGTGTCCATCAATGTTCCGGCGGAGCCGTAGTTCGTGATCGTGAACGTGCCGCCGCTCAACTCATCGGGGCTGACCTTGTTCTGCCGGGTGCGGGCGGCGAGGTCGCCGATCTTCTTGGCCAATCCCGCGATGTTCAGATCACCAGCGTCCTTGATCACCGGAACAAGCAGGCCCTTCTCGGTGTCGACGGCGATGCCCACATGCTCTGAGTCGGGATAGGTGATGGTCTGAGCCTCGGTATCGATGGTGGCATTGACCTTGGGGTAGATCTTGAGTGCCTCGATCGCGGCCTTGGTGATGAACGGCAGGTAGGACAAGCTGGCGCCTTCGCGCTTCTTGAAGTCCTCCTTGGCCTTGGCCCGGATGCGGGAGATCGCTGTGAGGTCGACCTCGACCGTCGCAGTCAGCTGGGCGGCTACCTGCAGGGACTCGACCATCCGCCTGGCGATGGTCTGGCGCAGCCTCGACATCTTCTCGGTGGTGCCGCGCAGTGTGCTGGCGCCGGCAGCAGCCGACGCTGCCGCGGGAGTGGGGCTCGCCGACGCCTGTGGTGCCGGGGGTGCAGCCGCCTCCGCCTTGGCCGCCTCCGCCGCTGCGCTCCTGGCTGCTTCGGCGGCGGCTAGGACATCTTGTTTGCGGATCCGGCCGCCGACGCCGGTGCCATTGACCTGGCCGAGATCAATGCTGTGCTCCTTGGCCAGCTTGCGGACCAGCGGGGTGACGTACCCTGCGTCGGCCTCAGTGGCCGCGGATGTTGCCGTGGTCGCCGACGCCGTAGGCGTGGGTGCGGTTGCAGCCGCTTGCTGGGGCTCTGCCTCGGGTGGCGAGGTGCGTGCTGCTGCAGCCTCGGGCTGTGCCTCCGCCTGCGTTTCCTGGGCCTCTGGTTGGGCTTCGGTTTCGGTCTGCGGCGCTGGCTCGGGTTCCGGTTGTGGCGTTGGTTCCGGCTCGGCGGTTGCCGCACCTGGTTCACCCACGACTGCCAGCACCGATCCGACCTCGACGGTTTCGTCCTCCTGCACTCGAACCTCGAGCAGCACGCCGGACACCGGTGACGGGATCTCCGTGTCGACCTTGTCCGTCGACACTTCCAGCAGGGCTTCGTCTGCCACGACCTGGTCGCCGACCTGCTTGAGCCACCGGGTTACCGTCCCTTCGGTGACGCTTTCACCGAGGGCCGGCAGGGGTACCTCGGTGCCGCTGGCTTGCTCGCGACCGGCGGACTTTGTGGCCGGCCGAGCTGCTTCGGTCGCGGTCGGTTCGTCAGCTGGGGAGGGTGGCGCCGGTGTGGCCTGCCCATCCACGCCGCTGTCCGAGCTGACCGGCGGTTGAGCATCCGGCTGCTCTTCGACAGCTGGTGGACTATCCGATCCATCGCCCGCCGCGACCGCTTCGCTTGTGTCACCGATCAAGCCCAGCACGGCGCCGACCTCGACGGTCTCGTCCTCCTGCGCCGTGATCTCGAGCAGCACACCGGCTGCCGGCGAGGGAATTTCCGTGTCGACTTTATCCGTTGACACTTCCAGTAGAGGCTCGTCCGCCTCGACGTTGTCTCCGACCTGCTTTAGCCACCGGGTGACAGTGCCCTCGGTCACGCTTTCGCCCAGCGCCGGAAGTGTCACAGAAGTCGGCATGGTGGTTAGGACTCCTTCGTCGAGCCGACTGTTTCGTCGGTTGCGCCTCAGCCTAGCCAAACCCGTCTCCGCCGGAGCCGCGGCAGCAGGAACTGGTCACCGGACCCGTTCCCGGCGTTGTTGATCTTGGGGTGTCGTTCAGCGAGGAGGGCCTAAAATCAGCCATGGCTGTGCAGCGGCTTTCCGGCGAGGGCGAGATGAGCCTCACCCAAGGCTTCGTTCTGCGTCGGATGTGGGTGGACGTACGGCGCCACATCACTGGGGTGCGCTTCCCAACCGTTGATCAGCTGCGCTTCACCGATCAGCTCGCTGACCCGCGAGCCGATCATGTGAATCCCGACGACGGGCCCGCTGGATCGGCGGATGAGCTTGACGAAGCCTGCGGTCTTGAGAATCCGAGATCGACCGTTTCCAGCAAGGTCGTAGGTCAGCGTCTCGACCTCGCCATAGGCCGCTCGGGCGGCTTCCTCGGACAGGCCGACTGTCGCGATCTCAGGATCGCAGTAGGAGACACGCGGAATGTCACTGTCCTTGACCGGCAGTGGAGCAGCCGACAGCCGTCCAGTCAGATGACCAATCTCCTCGGCTACGAAGATGCCGTGGGCAAAGCCGCGGTGGGCCAGCTGCGGTCCCGCCACGAGATCACCGAGGGCATACGTGCTGGGCACGGAGGCGCGCAACCGCTCGTCCGTATCGACGAAGCCACGGCGAAGTCGCACTCCGGCTTCGGCGTAGCCCAGACCCTCGGTGTACGGCCCCCGGCCAACGGCCATGAGCACGAGCTCGTCGCTTAGTTCACTGCCATCGGCGAGTCGCACAGTGGCGGCGTCGCCACTTGCCTGGCAGCTGTGGACCGCGACCCCCGTGCGGATTCCGATCCGGCGGCGCCGAAATGCCCGCTCCAGAGCAGTGCCGATGGCGGGATCCTCGGTCGGCACCAGGTGCGGCATGGCCTCAACCACGGTGACCTCGACACCCAACGAGCGCCAGGCGCTGGCGAATTCGACACCGATGACACCGCCGCCGAGGACGATCGCAGAACTCGGCAGCTGGCCGAGTTTGAGGGCGTGGTCGCTGTTGATCACCCGATCGCCGTCGACCTCGACTCCAGGCAGGGTCCGCGGAAATGATCCGGATGCCAGGACGAGGTAGTCGCCTACGTAGTCCTCGTCGGCCACCCGTACGGCGAGTTTTCCGTCAACCGACACAAGCCGGCCCTCACCCGAGACGACCGCGATGTCGCCGGCCTTGACCAGGCCGGTAAGGCCCGAGTGGATCCGGTTGACAACCGAGGCGGCGTAGTCCTGAATGCCGGCCAAGTCGATCTTGTCGACGGTTACGTGGACGCCGAGTTGACTGCCGTTCCGGGCGGCGTCGGCGACCTCCGCCGCGTGCAGCAGAGCTTTTGTCGGGATACATCCACGATGCAGGCAGGTGCCGCCGATCTTGTCCTTCTCTACCATGGCCACCGACAGCCCGAGCTGGGCCGCCCTGAGCGCGCAGGCATAGCCGCCGCTCCCTGCTCCCAGGATCACCACGTCGTACGAAGCCACCATGGCTGACATCCTGTCAGCTGTATCGAGCGCCATACTTGGCCCATGAACTGGTTGAAGCGGACAGCTGGGCGGGCCAAGCGAGGCCGCCGCCTTGCCGGCGACAACCGTACGGTCGACGACGCGGTCACTTCACATCTCACGCAGTTCGTGCAAAGCCGCCGGGGCGTCGAAGCGTTTGTGGAGCCGAAGACTTCCGTAACGCAGACCACGATCTTGCTGGTCGCCTTCGACGGCGAGTGGACGCGCCGGGTGGTGCCATCACCGGAGTGGGCACATGCCTTTGCCGAGTCGCTACAGATCCCTGGTTACGACGCTGCCGTGGTCGGTTATCCGCAGCGCATGCGGGACTACAACAGCCGCAACAAGAAGCACCCAGATCTGCGCTGACAGTGCCGGTCCAGATTCTTTTTGACCGAACGCAATCCGCCGTTCCCACGGCTTCGAAACACGGTTAGATGAGACGTTGACGCCGTGGGCCAGCCTGACAGCACCACAAGTTTGGGGGGTGGCGTCTCATCACGCCGTGCTGGCAGAGGCATCGCACGCATCGGATGGAGCAAGCGATGCCAGGGCGCTGCCAGCACGGCCAAGGC
>DATFQP010000435.1:0-4235 GCA_035264145.1 Propionibacteriaceae bacterium | reverse complement strand
CCGTCGTAGCGTACGTGTGACGGAGGCTGTGCACCCCGATCTGCGAGAGCCTCGCTCGCTTGGCGGCGATTGTCGTCGTCCGCAGCAGATTCCGCGGGTCGACCGGCGATCCGAACTCGGTAGCAAAGACGAAGCCGGTGTCCTCACACAGGTTGCCGGCCCGCAGACGCTCGGCCACCTGTTCGGCCCGGTGCTCGGTGATCAGGCGGACCATGGCTGGGCTGAGCGAGACCACTCGGCGGGATCGCTGGGTCTTGGCGTCGGACACCACCAGCTCCTGACCCCGCCGGGTCAGGGATCCCTTGATCGAGAGCTCGCAGCGGTCGAGGCGCACGTCCGCCCAACGGAGCGCCAGTGCCTCGCCGCGGCGCAGGCCGGTCCCTAGGATCAGGCGCAGGACCCTGGCGTAGCGCAGGTCTTCCGCACCTTGGAGCAGCTGCGCAACTTGTTCGGGTGCCAGGCTCATCGCTTCCGCGTGCATTGCCCGTGGACGCTTCACGCGCAGTACCGGGCTGGCGGCAAGAAGGCCGTCGATCACTGCGTCGTCAAACGCTGAGCGCAGGGCCGCGTAGGCACTCCGCCGGGTGCTGGCCGCCCGGCCCAGCTGCTCCATGTGCAGCAGCACGCGGGTGATGTCCGAGGGTTTGACCTGGCCGAGCGCCAGGTGTCCAATCAGCGGCTCCACGTGATGCACGGTGAGGCCGGCGTACAAGTCCTTGGTCGACTCGGCGCGGTCACTGGCCCGCAGAAAGGTTGTTCGCCACTCGGCGAGCCAGTCCGACACCGTCCGGGTTGCGTCGCGGACCGGTTCCCCGCGGCCGACGCGCTCACGGGCCGCCGCCGCCTTGGCCTTGGCCTCGGCCTGGGTGCGACCGTAGAAGTAGACCCGTCGCCGAGTCCCGTCCGCGGTTTCGACGGTGACGTTCACGCAGAAGCGCCCGTCCGAGCGCTTGGTGCGACGACCTGCCATGGCTCCTCCGGTCTCACCACAGGAAGGCCTGAAGATCAAGGCCGGCGATCACACCGAAGGCGATGTCGCGCGGTCAGCCGCGCGGTCAAACCCACCAACCGAGGTTTGGCACCGCCTGTGCGACGGTGGCCAAACCTACTCTGACAAGGTATTTCGCTTGTCGGGCTGGCGAGATTTGAACTCGCGACCCCTTGACCCCCAGTCAAGTGCGCTACCAAGCTGCGCCACAGCCCGTTGCTCTGCCTGATCAGCAGCAGCCACGAGGGGGAACTCTACTAGACGGATGACGGGTCGGAACCAACTGAATCATGCACCTCGGCGGTGAACTTTTTCAACGGCCCAACGCCCTTCCCATTGGGCAGATTGGTGATGTGACCCGTTGGGCCTGTCCGCGTTGCGGGCGGGAGTTCGGATCGGTCAACCAGGCTTCACACCCGTGTGCCTGGGATAGCGGTCGTCGAGCTGCTGGCTCAAAATCCCGCCTGGGTCGCCGATATTTACACGGCGGTCATTGACCGGCTTCGCCCAGCTCGGGCCGATCTATGAGGACGCGGTTAACGTCGGAGTCTTCCTCAAGAGCGATCGCAAGATCGCCGAGGTACGCCCGCGTGTACGGTCGGTGCAACTTCTGCTCTACCTTCCGGAGCGGGTTGACGATCCTGTGTAGCCCGTGTGCTGTCGACCGGCTCCGACCGCATTCTGCACGTAATCAATTTGACCAGCCAGGAGCAAGTCGATGATGACTTCGGCCAGTGGCTCGAGCTGTCGTACGACTTCAATACTGACGGAGTGCGCCCTGAAAAGTAACGACACATGCCTGCAACTGAGCCCGGCGCGCCAGCGAGACGGGCCCCCGGTGGTCACCTGTCAGTGAGCCCTGCGGAATGTCCACTGCCTTCAGCGGCCCTTGCGCTTTTCACGGGCACGAACCTCGACATGGACGGGCGTTCCGAGGAAGCCGAACTCCTCTCGCAGCTTCCGCTCGACGAACCGGAGATAGCCGGCCTCGACCTGACCAGAAGTGAACAGCACGAAGGTCGGCGGACCTGTCTGAGCTTGAGTCCCGAACAGAATGCGCGGCTGCTTACCGCCACGGACAGGATGTGGATGAGCAGCCACGATGCGGCCGAGGAAGGCGTTCAGCCTGCCCGTCGAGATCCGTGATTCCCAGCTCTGCAACGCTTCCTCGATTGCCACCCCGAGCCGGTCGACGTGCCGGCCCGTGGTCGCTGAAATGTTGATCTTGGCCGCCCACTCGAACTGCACGAGATCGCGCTCTATTTCCCGACCGAGATAGCGACGCCGCTCGTCGTCGGTCAGATCCCACTTGTTGAACGCAATCACCAGTGCCCGGCCGGCCTCCTCGACGGAGGTGAGAATGCGCAGGTCCTGCTCGGTGACCGGCTCGCTCGCATCTATGACCACCACGCAGACCTCGGCCCGTTCGATCGCGCCATGAGTGCGCAGGCTCGCGTAGTACTCGTGGCCCGAAGCCTCCTTGACTCGGCGCCGAATGCCTGCTGTATCAATGAATTGGTAGATGCTGCCGTCGATTTCCACTAGTTCATCAACCGGATCCACCGTGGTTCCGGCGACCTCGTCCACCACCACCCGCTGCTGGCGGGCCAGCTTGTTGAGCAGACTCGACTTGCCGACGTTCGGCTTGCCGACGATGGCGACCCGTCGGGGACCGCGTTCGGCTTGCTCCGGCTCGCGCGGCGCCTCTGGCAGAGCGGCCAAGATCGCGTCGAGCAGGTCGCCACTCCCCCGGCCGTGCAGGGCAGAGACGGCGTACGGCTCGCCCAATCCGAGGTTCCACATCATCGCCGCTTCGGCCTCGGTCCGTTGGTCATCGACCTTGTTCGCCGCCAAGACCACCGGCTTGTTGCTGCGCCGGAGAACCCGGACCACGGCCTCGTCCACGTCCTGAGTTCCGACAGTGGCATCGACGACGAAGACCACGGCATCGGCAGTTGAGATGGCCAACTCCACTTGCTCGGCAACCCGGGCGGCCATCCCTTTGGCGTCGGGTGCCCACCCTCCGGTATCCACGACCAGAAACGATCGGCCGTTCCAGTTGGCGTCATAGGAGACCCGATCCCGAGTGACACCGGGGACGTCCTGCACCACGGCCTCACGACGTCCGATGATCCGGTTGACCAGCGTTGACTTGCCGACGTTCGGTCGGCCGACCACAGCCACCACCGGCGGGGTGGCGAGGTCGGTCGAACTCTCCGATGACAAGCGCACGTCGTTGATCACCTTGATCGATGTGGAGGTAGCAGCGCAGCAGGAACCTAGAGCTCTCGCAGTGCGGGCCCCGGCAAGGGTAGTCCGGTCATCCCTTGGGCGGCCAACACGTGACCGGCCAGCCGGGACCGCAAGAGCTCGGTCCACTCTGCGACCGCGGCCTTGCGGCGAGGCCAGTCCGAACGTGGAACGGCCAGCGGTTCGCCATAGACCACGTGGATCGGTCGGCGACGGCCCGGGAGCTGACCGCGGGTGTGACCGATCTCCCGAGTGCCGAGTATGGCCACCGGTACCACGGGAGCACCGGTCACCATCGCCAGGTAGGCCGCACCACCCCGCGCGTAGGTCACCTCACCGCCCGTGCGGGAACCCTCCGGGAAGACGGCCAGGACGTCGCCGGCGCGAAGGATCTGGATGGCCCGGGTGATCGCGGCGGTGTCGATCGAGCGCCGATTCAACGGGATTTGGCCGACATGAGCAAGGAACCGACCGAGCAGACCGGTGAACAACTCATGCTTCGCCAGGGCAAATGTCAGTCGCCGAGTCAGCGCCACGAGCACCGGGCCGTCGAGTACGCCGATGTGATTGGCGGCCAGGATGGCAGCACCGGCACGTGGCACGTTTTCCTCGCCATGTAAGTGGACCCGCCAGTAGCTGCGGATGATGGTTGCCGCCACGGGCTTCATAAGGCGAAGGCCCAGCTCCTTGCTAACCGGCAGATGTGCGGTATGTGGCAGGTCGGGGCTGACCCCGGCGATCACCGCGCCACGTCCTCCCCTGCCCCGGCCAGATTCGCATCGTCGAGACGATGCGGGTACGACTCGGGGGCGAGTGCGCAGATCGCGGCGATGACCTCCTCGAGGCTGAGCGAAGTCGAATCGAGAACGACGACTCCCGGCCCAGCCGAGTGAAATTGAGCCACGGTGGAATCATCCTGATCCCGCCGAATCACCTGGTCGGTCACCGCGGCGGCATCAATCCGCTCGCCGAGCTCGGCATGGCGACGGGCCACTCT
>DATFQP010000434.1:0-4479 GCA_035264145.1 Propionibacteriaceae bacterium | reverse complement strand
AGGGCGATGGCAGCCTCGATCAGCCAGGTAGGAGCGCTGTGCACCGACGCATGCAGATGCAGCAACAATCGCGACCACTCAAGCGCATGGCCGACGGTCGCCCCGTAGGGCTGGAAGGGGTCGTCCGGATGGTCCCGGTTGTGCTCCAGCTGCGGACGCCATTGGGCGTCGAAATGCTCGGGAATCCGCCAGCCCTGCTCGCGGGCGTTCGTCACCACCCGTTCGGCGATCGCCAGGGCGCGCTGGTGCAGCCCCGGGTCGGCGGTGACGTCGCCGGCTGCCAGCAATGCTTCCACCGCATGCATGTTCCCGTTCACCCCGCGATATGAGTCGAGTGTGGTGAAGGACCGGTTCCACCGATCGACGAACATCGACGACGCCGGATCCCAGAACCGGTCATGCCACACATCGAGGGCCTCGTTGAGCAGCAGGTCGGCATCCGGCCGGCCGGCCACCATCGCTGATGAGGCGGCCAGCACCACAAAGGCGTGGGCGTAGCAGCCCTTCTCATCCGGCGCCTCCCCTTCCATCACGCTCGAGTACCAGCCGCCGGAGTTCCTGTCTTGCAAAGGTCCCATCAGTCCCGCCACAGCCTGGTCGGCTAGCTCACCGGCGCCTTTCACGCCGAGCAGGTGCGCGAGACAGTACACATGAGCCATCCGGGCGGTGATCCAGGTGTATATCGGGCGGGTTAGGTCGGGATCACCGTTTCCATCGAGCCAGGAGGCTCCGCCCGCCGGGTGCGGGAACCGCCGCCCGAATTTGATCAATCGATCGAATTCGGAGGACAGCGTCGTGATGTCCAGCGGAGAGGTGGCTGACGGCACCTTGCCACGCTATCGAGTGCCCAGCCCTGTTCAGGCGGTGTGTCTGCGTCTCAAGGCTGGGGCCAGTAGGCCGTTTCGGGGAATTCGCCAGTCACCACGTAGATGACTCGGCGGGCCATCGAGGCGGCATGATCGGCGATCCGCTCGTAATAGCGGCCCAGCAGTGCAACATCCACGGCAGTTTCCACGCCGTACGGCCAGTCGTCGCTCAACAGCACGCGGAACTGGGTGCGGCGCAGCTCGTCCATCTCCTCGTCGCGTGCATGGAGTTCCTGGGCGACCTGGATGTTCCGATCGCTCAACGTCTGGCCGGCACTCACCACCATCTTCTCCGCCACGTCCCCCATCCGGATGAAATTCGCCCGGAGCGCCTCCGGCACCGCAAGCTCGGGATACCGCAACCGGGCGATCTTGGCCACGTGGGCGGCGAGATCACCCATTCGTTCCAGCTCGGCCACCATCCTCAGTGTGGCTACGAGAATCCGCAATTCCCCGGCAACAGGTGCCTGCCGCGCCAGCAACGTGAAGGCCCGCTGTTCGATATCGGCCTGCTTGGCGTCTAACAGCTCGTCATCGCCGATGACCTGCTCGGCAAGGTGGATGTCAGCCTCGAGCAGCGCGGTGGTGCTGCTACGGACCGCGAAGGACACAGCTTGAGACATGTGGACCAGGTCGACCAGAATGTCGTCCAACTGTTCACGGTAGGTGTCACGCATATCCTGATCCTCCTCTGTTGCCGGGAAGAACACGCCCTTCAACCCTAGGCCGGAGCAGTACGTCAAAACCCGCGGTGGATGAACAGCGCGTAAACAGGGGTCGAACCCTGGGGGCTTTTGCGCGCACCGGCACTTTCTGTTGATGGATACCCCAGTGGCGGCCCCTACTATCTGACTGTGCATCCGATCGCCACCTTGGTGGCTGGGCTTTTCGGGGGTCTGCTGATCGGCATCTGCATCGCGTGGATCGTAGCCCGACCACGACAGAACGACGTCATCACGGACCTGGCCGGTGAACCACCGCAGGTCCCTGAGGGAATCTCGTCGGTGCTAGACGTGCTCAGCTCCTCAGCAGTGCTAGTCGGCCCACACGATGAGGTGCTGGAGGCCACCACGACTGCTCGCAGCCAGGGCCTTGCGCGCGGAAGTCGGGTGGCGGTGCCTGAGGTTCTGGACCTGGTCCGCTCGGTGCGCCGGGAACGTGCCATCCGCAGTCTTGACCTGGAAATAGTGCGCGGCCGCGGCGCAACGAGCTATCTGCGGGTCCGGGTGGCTCCGCTGCCCGATGACTTGGTCGTCGTCCTGGCGGACGACCAGACCTATGCGCGGCGGATCGAAGAAACGAGGCGTGACTTCGTGGTCAACATCAGCCACGAGCTGAAGACGCCGATCGGCGCGATCTCCCTTCTCGCGGAGGCAGCCGAGGACGCTGCTGACGATCCACCGGCGGTCCGTAAGTTCGCCAGCCGGTTGAGCGTTGAGTCGGCGCGGCTAGCCGACCTGGTTTCCCAGATCATCGATCTCTCCCGACTGCAGGCCGACGACCCGCTAGCAAATGCCGAGGAGGTCGACATCGGCCAAATCCTTTCCGACGCAGTCGACCGCTGCCAGGTGGATGCCCAGCAGCGTCAGGTGAGCCTGACCGTGGCCGGCAGCACCGGGTGCCGTGTGCTTGGCAGCTCCCGGCAGCTCAGCGTCGCCGTCGGAAACCTCGTGGAGAACGCTGTGGTCTACTCCGACCCCGGTGCCCGCGTCGTGGTGGCCGCACACAGACAGGCCCGCAGTGATGACGACTATGTTGAGATCACCGTGTCGGACAATGGCATCGGTATCCCCGCGGCTGAGCTCGAGCGGATCTTCGAGCGCTTCTACCGGGTGGATTACGCCCGCAGCCGAGCCAATGGAGGCACCGGGCTCGGGCTGGCGATCGTCAAACACATCGCCGCGACCCACGGCGGTGAGGTGTCCGTCTGGAGCCAGCCGGGTCACGGCTCGACGTTCACGGTCCGCATCCCCGAGCACGTGGGCGCACAGCAGAGCAAGCAGCAAATAGCCGACGCCGAATCGGCAGCTCGGGCGGAGGATCAGGGGAGCAGGCTATGACCCGGATACTGATCATCGAAGATGAGGAGTCCTACCGGGAAGCGCTGACCTACATGCTGCGCAAGGAAGGCTTCGAGATCGTGGAAGCCGCCGATGGCGCAGACGGCCTGGCCGAGTACGACCGAGTCGGCGCCGATCTCGTCCTGCTCGACCTCATGATGCCGGGCCTGACCGGAACCGAGGTCTGCAGGCAGCTCCGCCTCCGCGGTCCGGTGCCGGTGATCATGGTCACTGCCCGCGAGTCCGAGGTCGACAAAGTTGTCGGTCTCGAGCTGGGCGCTGACGACTACGTCACCAAACCATTCAGCCATCGTGAGCTCGTGGCCCGCATCCGAGCCGTGCTTCGCCGCGGACAGGACGTCGAATTGCTGCCCGACGTCGTCGAAGCGGCCGGCGTGCGGATGGACGTCGAGCGGCACGAAGTCACAGTGGGCGGCCAGCGGATTCGGCTGGCGCTCAAGGAGTTCGAGCTTTTGGAGCTTCTGCTGCGCAACGCAGGCCGGGTACTGACCCGCGGCCAGCTGATCGACCGAGTGTGGGGCGCCGACTATGTCGGCGACACCAAAACCCTTGACGTTCACGTCAAGCGGCTGCGGACAAAGATCGAACCGGACCCGACCAACCCGCGCTTTCTGATCACCGTCCGCGGGCTGGGCTACAAGTTCGAGGGCTGAGCGCCGAATGCGGATCGAGTTGCCAGATCCGGTTGAAGCCTATTCCACGCTGCTCGGTGTGGCCTGAGGACTGACGGTGGCGTACGGGCCCTCGTTCGCGTCGACCACGGGGATTCGCACAGTCGTCGAGCCGGCGGGGCTGAATTGCAGTGTGACGTCAGCCAGCAGACCCGCTTGCAGATCAGGGCTCCTCACCGTGATGGGCGGGCCGTCGGTGAGGATGACGGGAACTCCGCTGTCCAGGGTGATTGGCGACGGAATCGTCGCAGCTAGCGGTGCACCGTCGGAGCCGTCGGACTTGATCGCCTTGCCGCTGATCCCGGTCAACTGGTTGCGATCACCCGCCACCATTGTGGCGGATAGGAAGCCCTCGCCCTCGGTTCGGCTGAGAATCATCAGATTGCGTACCTTGACCCCTCGATCACCGCCGACATCGAAGTTGACCCCTTCCGCCGCCGTGTAAGGCCGGAGGGTCTGCTGTTCGAAACCGCACGCCGTCGCGACGCTGGCGGCCAAGAACATGAGCAGGGCGGCAACCACCCGTACGGTCGGTGACCAGCCACGCGAGGCCGGGTTCGAGTTCGGGCTCACTATCCGACTCCTACGTCTGGGCGTTTGTCTACGCAGCCTAGCGACCTAGCCCGGGGTTCGTGAGGCGCCCGGTAGCAGTGTCTCAAGAAGACCCGGTGCCCTCCGGCCAGGCACATCCGGACCCCTTTTGTCAAGCGCCGATGGCGACCGGTACCGGCCTCTGGCTAGCCCAAACGCGTCTGAGGAAGTCTCAGCCTCATGCTAAACTGGTTGGTGCGAAAGGGGTTCACGACAATATGACCTTTACAGTCGGCGAAACGGTGGTCTACCCCAATCATGGGGCCGCTG
>DATFQP010000433.1:0-3348 GCA_035264145.1 Propionibacteriaceae bacterium | reverse complement strand
ACCGACAATGTGCTCAGCTGGCTCAACGTCGGCCACATCAACTGGCTTTCGCCCGTGTTTCGCCTTCTGCAGGTCGCCTTCTCGATCGCCACGGGCTGGCTGCTGTTTCTTTACCTCTACACGGTCCTGCCAGAAACCCGTAGGCCGTGGAGGGTTGTTCGGCGCGGCGCACTGATCGGAGCGATCGGATTGGCCATCCTGCAGTACCTGACCACCTTCTTGGTGCCGCGGTTCTCGAATAGCCCGGCAGCGCTCATCTTCGGGCCTGTCATCGCCTTGATGCTGTTCTTCAACCTGTTCGCTCAGCTGATCCTCTTGGTCGCCGCCTGGATCGCGACAGCCGGACCGGAGACGGCGGCTGAGGACACAGTAAGTGGGCAGGAGGATGAGGGCGAGGGTCCGTCGACCGGTGGCCAGGACGAGTCGGACGCGGGTGTCGTTCCGAAGTCGGTGGCTGCCCGATCTGTACGCCTGGCGATCGGCACGGGTTACCTGACCGGCGCCGCGACCGGCGCAGGCTTTGGCGCCGCGCTGGCCTATTTGTTGTCAGCGATTACTGGTCGGAGGCGCAGATCGAACGAGGGAGTCAGGAAGAGGCCGCCGCCGTAGCGGTCGGTTGACCGATGTTCTTCAGCAGAGAGTCGAACCAATCCTGGGTGATGTCGAAGGGCTTGCCGCCTTTGATCCGGTCGAACTCGATCGCCCGTAATTCGTCGCCGCGCTCCTCGTCGTGTCCGATCACGCCGGACTCGCCCCGCAGCGCTGAATCCACCGCAAGCTCGCTCATCGATTTGATCAGCTCGAGGTCGCGCGGGTTGGCCGGCGCCGAGCGCGAGAAGTAGCCGGACTTCTGAACCATGACCTTTTCCGCCGACAACCGCTCGGCGAACTTGCTGGCGAACCATGCTCCCGGGTTGACCTTATCGATCTTGATGTGGCCGAACGGATCCCGGGCCACCTCCTCGCCGGACTCCTCGAGCTCAGTCACGATGGCGTCGAGGCCGGCGCCTTCGGAGATGAACAGGTTCACCGACCCGACGGTGTCCATCACCTGCGCCAGACGATCGGTTTCAGCGTCGATGTCGAACGCGGCCTCAGGCACATAGATACCGTGAATGTCCCAGCCGTCGCGACTCAAGCCAATCTCTGGCAGCCACTCACAACTGTCGAGCCACTCGCGATAGTTCTGCGCCGTTGCGGCCGTCAGCCAGCCACAGTGACGACCCATCACCTCTTGCACCATCAGCATCCGGGAGCCGGAGTTGTGCTCACCGATGATGTTCTGGGCAAAACGGGAGCCCTGCTCGGCGGCCGTCCACGCGCCCAGCGACTGGCGAATCGGGATGATGTCGTTATCGATGGTTTTGGGCAGCCCGACCACAGTGAGGGCGTGACCCTGACGTGCCAGGAAGGCAGCAAGATCAGCCGCGGTCGTGTTGGTGTCGTCCCCGCCGATCGTATGCAGCACGTCGATCCCGTCGGCGGTCAGCTGGTCGGCCGCGGCTTGCAATGGGTCTGCACCGTCGGGGATGAGCCCCCGGCTGATCAGGTCGTCGGCGTTGGTCAGCTTCACACGAGAATTGCCGATGGGGGAGCCGCCGTAGCGGTGTAGCACCGCCGCTCGCTCCCGCACGGCCGGCGTCACGGTTAACGAGTCACCCTGCAGCAAGCCCTGGTATCCGTACCTGTAGGCGATGATGTCCACCTCTGGCGCCAATTTCGTGTACCGCTCAATGAGGCCTCCGACGGCCGAAGAAAGGCACGGAGCGAAGCCGCCCGCGGTCAGAAGCGCAACCTTGTGAACCATGGTTCGTAACCTATCCGAAGCCGACCGCAGTCCCGGGTGGGCGTAATCGTCGCCGCTCTGGGTACATGTCTGATATGGGCATTTTCGATCGGGTCCGTGAGTCCACCACTGCGGACCGAGATGATGGTTCTACACGTGACACGGAACCTGCCGCCGACGCCGGGAACGGACCCGACGAGTCTGTTGAGCGCTCTGAAGCCGGGTCGAGCTTGGACAATGCGGAGGCAGCGACGGGTGGCGCTGATGCCGTTCCGGATACGCCGGACGCTGTTGCGGAGAGCTACACCTGATCGTCCGCCGAACTGTACGGGAAGCCGTGTTCGGCAAGTCAGAATCCCTTTAGTCCCGTGACCGCGAGCTCACGCCTTTGCCCGTGAGCGATCGTTACGCCTGCCGACTCGCATCCCCGGCGGCTAGAGCAGCGACGGCTTTGAGGATGTGCGCCGATCTGGTCTGGACGGTGCGGGCACTGACGATGTCCAAGATCACCGCGTACCGGTCGGTCTTGCTCAGCGATGCGAAGGCCTTCCCCGCCTGTAGATTCGCGCCCAGTGCGGCGGCAAGATCGGGCGGAATGGTGGCTTCCTTCTGAGACTCGTAGGCGGCGTCCCACCGTCCGTCGGCCTTGGCGGCCTCGACTTCAGCGAAGCCTGAGGGTCGCATCCGCCCGGTAGCGATGAGCGCATTGGCCCGCCGTGCGTTCACCTGCGACCAGCGGCTTCTCGGTCGACGAGGAACGTAATGCTGCAAGTAGTAGATCTCGTCATATGCCTTGCGCTGGCCGGAAATCCAGCCGTAACACAAACCAAGGTCGACGGCCTCCTCGTCAGTCAGCGACGGAACGCCCGATCCCTTCTTCGCGATCTTCAGCCAGACCCCGGGCCGCCACTCGACGTGGTCCGCAAGCCACGCTTCAAAGTCGGTGGCGTCACGGAAAGCGAGGACCTCGGCCGTGCCTGGATCCGGCTTCGTTGACACGTCTCGACACTAACCCCTGGCTCCGACACATACGGATCTGAGCGGCGCGGGGGAGGATTCTCGCAGCGATGAGTCACGGCGAGCGCAGTGACCCATCTGGCCACCTCTCGCCTACTTGACATAATGTGCCTTATCGGACAAGTAGCTGGGGACGAGTCGATACCGATTGAAAGCTCGACTCACGGAACGTCCCGACCAGAAAATGGCAGCAACGGAACCGCTCATTTCCGCCCACGCTTCACCTACATGTGCAGGCCGCGCACATCCACCGGCGGCGCCCATCCACAGGCCGGCGACATCCACAGCAACGTACGTGCACGTGCCCGGCGCTACACGCGCGTCGGGGTCTTGGTCACCTGCCCACATAGGCGGCGAGGTGCTCGCCCGTGAGAGTGGAACGGGCAGCGACGAGCTCGGCCGGTGTGCCCTCGAAGATGATGCGGCCGCCGTCGTGGCCGGCGCCGGGGCCGAGGTCGATGATCCAGTCGGCATGCGCCATGACCGCCTGGTGGTGCGCAATGACGATGACGGACTTGCCGGATTCGACAAGTCGGTCGAGCAGG
>DATFQP010000432.1:0-4209 GCA_035264145.1 Propionibacteriaceae bacterium | reverse complement strand
CTCGTGGGGGCGACCACCCGGGCAGGACTGTTGCCGGGCCCGCTGCGCGACCGCTTCGGCTTCACCGCTCAACTCGACTTCTACGACACGACGGCGCTCGAGCACATCGTGCACCGCTCCGCCGCCCTGCTCGGTGCTCGGGTCGATGACGCTGGGGCCGCTGAAATCGCCCGGCGATCTCGGGGCACGCCGCGGATCGCCAACCGGTTGTTGCGGCGGGTCCGGGATTTCGCTCAGGTAAGAGCGCAGGGAGAAGTGAACCGCGACGTCGCTCGGGTGGCGCTCGAGCTCTACGAAGTCGATGAGCTGGGTCTCGATCGGCTCGACCGCGAAGTCTTGAACGCGATGTGCCGCCGTTTCGGCGGTGGGCCGGTTGGCCTGTCGACGCTGGCCATCTCGGTCGGCGAGGAACGCGAGACGATCGAAGAAGTGGCCGAGCCGTTCCTTGTCCGGCAGGGTTTCTTGATGCGAACAGCGCGCGGCCGACTGGCCACGCCGGCGGCCTGGCGCCACCTCGGCTTGAGTCCGCC
The DNA here is from genome assembly GCA_035264145.1 of Propionibacteriaceae bacterium. Classification (GTDB taxonomy): domain Bacteria; phylum Actinomycetota; class Actinomycetes; order Propionibacteriales; family Propionibacteriaceae; genus Microlunatus. The sequence continues at coordinate 3,679 of DATFQP010000432.1, read as the reverse complement.
GGCATCGGGGCAAAGCGATGAGAGGAGTCCACATCTCTTCGGCTGAGCCCAATCACAGGTCAAACTGGGTAGAGTACGCCGGTCGGCGGCATTCCGCCGGCCCCACCTGACGGATCGCCCGGAGCTATGGCTAATTCATCGTTTTCCACCTTGGTGCTGATCGGCCTCATGGTGTTCGCCTTCTACTTCCTGATTCTGCGACCACAACGGAAGCGCCAACAGTCGCTGCAGAGAACCATGGGCGAGCTTGGGCCTGGCTCTCGGGTGATGCTCGGCAGCGGGCTGTTCGGCACGGTGCTCTCGGTGGGGGAGAAGCAGGTGGTACTGGAGATCTCTCCTGGTGCCGAGCTCACAGTCCTGAAGCAGGCCATCTCCCGGGTCGTCACCGAAGCTGACGAGGATGTCGAGGAGCCGGACGACGAGCTGGACGATGAGGTGACCGACGGGCAGCAGACCATTTCGCCTGCGACAGCGCCCGAGGTAACACCGCACGAGAATGGCGCAGACCAGCCGGGGGATCCGAGGACAGGCCCGACGGGCGTCAAGGAATAGTTGCTCGTGGCAAGTCAAGGCGGCCACCCTGGTCGCACGCTCATCGCGCTTGCCGTGATCATCGTGGGCCTGACCGGGTTGATGGCGTTAAGCAACAACTGGACGCCGAAGCTCGGGCTGGATCTGCGTGGGGGCACGACCATCACCTTGACCGCCCAGAACACCTCAGGCACAGGGCCGGTGGACCCCAACAGTCTCGACCTTGCGAAAAACATCATCCAGAGCCGCGTTGACAGCCTGGGGGTTGGCGAATCGGAAGTGACCGTCGCCGGGGAACGCCAGATCATCGTCAGCGTGCCGAATGTTCAGCAGGACGAACTGGTCCGGATGGTCGGGCAGACCGCAGTGCTGCGATTCCGTGCCGTCTACGCTGCCGAGTCCGTGACGCCGCCCCCTCCGCAGCCGACCGCCTCACCGACCGACGGCTCCACTGCGGGACCTGAGGCTTCGGCATCGGAGGCCCCCTCTGCGCCAGCCACGAGCCCCGGCGCGGAGCCGACCACCAGCCCGACGGGCAACAACCGACCGCTCGCGGGCCTACCGACCGCTCCACCGACGCCGAGTAGCCCCAGACCCAGCGTGGAAGGCCAAGGGACACCGCCCGACAAGGCGATCGATTGGCAGCCCAGCGAGCAAGACCAGCAGGAGTTCGCAGCCTTCACCTGCGCCGACAGCGACAAGGTCCCTGACATCGCGGACCAGCCGTTCTTCTCCTGTGACGAGACCAAGACGGTGAAGTACCTGCTCGGCCCCACCCTGATCGAGGGAATTCAGCTCGACACCGCGATCGCCGGCGTGCCTCAGAACGACGTCCGCTGGGTGGTGAATCTCACCTTCAATTCGGATGGTTCGGTGGCGTTCGAGAACGCCACTCGAACGCTCGCCTCGCGCAGCGACCCACAGAACCGCTTCGCCATCGTGCTCGACGGCGTGACGATCTCGGCGCCGTCGGTCAACTCCGCGATCCCGGGCGGCCGAGCGGAGATTTCGGGCGATTTCAACCAGCAGTCGGCCACCCAGCTGTCGAACGTGTTGAAGTACGGCGCACTGCCATTGACATTCGACGTGTCCGAGGTCTCCAACGTCTCGGCCACGCTCGGTGGTGAGCAACTCCGAGCCGGCATCATCGCCGGCATAGTCGGCCTGGCCCTCGTCGTGATCTACAGCTTCCTTTACTATCGCGGCCTCGGCATCGTGGTCGTGGCGTCCCTGGCGATCGCTGCAGTGATTACTTACCAGGCAATGGTGCTGCTCGGCGGCTCGGTTGGTTTTGCGCTGAATCTCGCAGGTATCGCGGGAGCCATCGTGGCGATCGGGATCACTGCCGACAGTTTCGTGATCTACTTCGAGCGAATCCGAGACGAGGTCCGTGAGGGCCGCAGCCTTCGGACGGCGGTGGAGACCGGCTGGCGGCGGGCACGGCAGACCGTGTTGATCGCCGACGGCGTGTCGATGCTGTCGGCGCTGGTCTTGTTCGTCCTCGCGGTCGGGTCTGTCAAGGGTTTCGCCTTCACCCTCGGGCTGACGACTCTGATCGACGTACTCGTCGTGTTCACCTTCACCAAGCCCTTGCTGACGCTTCTCGCGCGCACGAAGTTCTTCGGCGGCGGACATCGGCTTTCCGGACTCGACCCTGGCCACCTCGGAGTTCGAGCGCTGCCAGGCATCCGTAGCCGGCGGCCGGTGCCGTTGCGCCCGGCTGAGGAGGTCCAGCCGTGATGTCCAAGATCTCCCGAATGGGTCACCGGCTCTACACCGGCGAGGTGTCCTACGACTTCATCGGCCGCCGGCGACTTTGGTACACCGTCTCGGCCATCATCCTGACCATCTCGGTGCTTGCGGTCGTGCTGCGTGGCCTGACCTGGGGAATCGAGTTTTCCGGCGGCGCCGACTTCCGGGCGCCCACGACTGTGACGTCCACGAGCGTTCAGGACATGAGGGAGGCGCTCGATGCCTCCGGCGTGCCGGAGCTGGACGAGGCCGAGATCTACACGGTCGGCGACAATCAGATCCGGGTCCAGACACGCACGCTCGATCCCACCGCCGAAGTGCCGAAGGTGCGCTCGGACATCGCCAACGAGCTCGGCATCCCGACCGATCAGGTGGCCTACAGCCTCATCGGTGCGTCCTGGGGCGGGCAGATCACCGAGCGGGCGTTGATCGCGCTCGCCGTGTTCTTGGCCCTCGTGGGCATCGTCATCTGGGCGTACTTCCGCAACGGCACGATGTCCGCTGCCGCCCTCGTCGCCCTGGGGCACGACCTCATCCTGACGGTGGGCATCTACGCGCTCGTGGGTTTCACCGTGACCCCGGCCACGCTCATCGGCGTGCTGACCATCCTTGGCTACTCGCTGTACGACACCGTAGTGGTGTTCGACAAGGTGCGGGAGAACACCCGCGACATCAAGGCGAGCACCACAAGGACGTACTCCGAAGCGGCCAATCTGGCCGTCAACCAGGTGCTGGTCCGGTCGATCAACACGACTGTCATCGGTGTGCTTCCGGTGTCCGCGCTGCTGTTCGCCGGTGCAGTCATCCTGGGGGAAGGACCGCTGAAGGATCTGGCGCTGGCTCTGTTCGTCGGCATGGTCTCCGGTGCCTACTCATCGATCTTCATCGCCACTCCGCTGCTGGCTCAACTCAAGGAACGCACGCCGGACATGGCGAAGCTGCGCGCCCGTGTGGCCAGCCGCCGGGAACGTGAAGGACAGAAGACTGGAGCTCCGGTCCGGCGTCCAGCGTCGACGAGCGATGTGGACGGTGATCATGCCGCGAGCCCGGCCGCAGTGGTGGCGGCTACGGTGCCCGTGGAGGCCCCGTCGCCACCGGCGACTGGTGATCGGACACTTCGGCGGCCCCAGCCGCAGCACAAGCCTCGCAGCCAGCGGAAGAAGTAATCACGGTGAGCGGGGTGCGGATCGCTTCACTGATCTCAGACGTGTCGGATTTCCCGAGGCCCGGCATTCTGTTCAAGGACATCACCCCCCTGATCCGGTCCTCGTCAGGCTTCGCCGAAACCATCGTCCAGCTCGTGGCCGCCGCGCCGGACGAGGTGGACGTGGTGGTCGGTGTGGAGGCTCGCGGCTTCATCTTCGGCGCGCCCGTCGCGCTCGCATTGGGTGTCGGG